>JAHOYS010000272.1 GCA_019038815.1 Desulfobacterales bacterium
TGCAGAATAGAATTAATGCTTTCCGGGATTAATGCCTGGAATTCTGCCTGCAACAAATTTTCCATACTCTCCTGCAACTGACTGAGAATGTTTTCAGGAATGATGGTGCCGGCATTTTTCAACTGGTTCATCAGACGGGTTGTGACCAATCCCCCGCAAATACCCACGCCGATAGCGCCGCCCAAAGTTCTGGCAAATTGATGAAAAGAGGTGGCGATACCAAGGTCTTTAACCGTAATGCTGTCCTGGACAATCAGCAGTGTGGCCAAGCTTATAAACCCCATGCCCATACCAGCGATTTGAAATATCAAAAAACATTCTGTCATGGTTGTGGTATTTGAAAAGTTAAGAGTGAATGCAGTGCCGATAACCAGAAGAATGGCTCCGGTCACGGTCGCCTTTTTTTGACCAAATCGATGAACGATTCTACCCACGATAAATGCACCTAAAGACCATCCAAGGCTCAAGGACAGCATGGCAAATCCCACATGCAAAGGAGAAAGCCCGAGTCCTCCCTGTAAAAACAATGGCGCATAGGCAAAAAGAGCAAAAACAGAAAAACTGGCACAAAAGACAATGGCATTGCCAAGCGCATATGTCGGGGACTTAAAGAATTTAAAATTCAGTATGGGATCTTTTGCCCGTTGTTCCGCAAAGTATAAAGCAGTCCCGGTTAAAATCGTAAAACCGGCAAGGAGGATGGTCTGGGGTGAATTCCAAGGCAAATCTCTTCCTCCCATTATCGCCAGTATTAGTATCCCCATAATGAATGTAGATAATAAAATAACACCAAGCCAGTCCAAATAGACTTTACTGGGTTTTTTCCTGAATTCTTTAAAAAATAAGGCTACACACGCAAGAGAAATCAACCCAAGGGGAAGGTTGATATAAAAAATCCAGCGCCAGGAATACCAGGTAACCATAAAACCGCCAAATGTCGGGCCAATGAGACTTGCAATTCCCCAAACAGAGCTTGCAAAAGATAGAATTCTTGGTCGCTGTCCAGGCGCAGATACATCAGACAGCACTACATAGACAAGGGCAAAAATCCCCCCGGTGCCTATACCCTGAAAAATACGTGTTATAACTAAAAACCACATGGACGTAGATGCCCCTGCTGCTACAGAAGCAATGATAAATAATAGAATTGAAAATAAAAACAGCTTTTTAGTGGCAAAAAGATCGGAAAGCTTGCCAAATACCGGTAAAGAAACTGCCCTGGCAAGAAAATAGGATGAATATGCCCAGGCATAAAGTTGAAGCCCTCCAAGATCAGCAATGATTGTAGGCATGGCCGCCGTCATAACCAATGCATCCAATGCACCTAAAAAAAGGGCCAGCAGTGCTGCCCCAATAATAAAAAGCTTTTTCTGGTCGATCTTTTCTTTAGAACTCATCATTATTAATGCATTTTCAACCTGAATTTTAATTGCGATAATTAACCCTGTCAAAATATTCAGGGACTATTACTGTTTCGGTAAAAAAATGCAAATGCTTTCTGGATAGCTTCCACAAAGAGTTTGTTTAAAATTTGGTATAAACGAAAAGTATAAAACCACTGGCAGCTAATCACTTTGAGACACAATCCAAAACACAGCAGGTGCTATTCTGCCATCTTTGCACCCCGGACACTTGCCTGGTTTCTTGAATGTCTTCCGGTTCTTAAATTCAAATCCGCAATGCAGGCAATAATATGGCTCCACATGTATTCTTCGTTTTTGGCGCCTGACTGTTTTTTCTATGAATGCCAGATGATGGTAAACATCCTTTTCCATGATACTAACCGACTGGGAAATATCTCGTACCGTCAGAGGGCCGTTTTCAAGATGACTTATTATTTCCTGCCTGATGGTTTGTTTTCTCTCATTGCTCATTCTGAATAGTCATTTCATCAATTTTATTCGTGGAAATTAATTTTGGATAATTCAAAATTTAATCAATTAAACATAGAAATATCTATAAACTCATAAATTTCAGGCAAGCATGATTAAGCCCGCCACCCAGCTTATGGCATCTTCATTCGATAAATTTGTATTTTGCACTTTTGGGGTTGACCATCCGGAAGACTTCATCAATTGTATGACATCGATACCAAAACCTGACATAGATGGGCGGGCAAACTCTATATGACGACAGGGTTTATTTTCTGCCACAACACAGCATTTTTCTTGATCGTCACAAAACAATTCTTTACATGATCCGCCGGCAAACGCTTTTGATTTTCTAAAGCCTATTTCGATGGCTTTTTGCTCTACTGCTGCTACAATCTGATGAAGCAGTTGCATCACACCCTTGCGTTCATCGGAGAACATGACTGATGTAGGCAATTCTATTTTCACGGCAATTGAATATTCGCTTCCTTCCTGCCACTTTCTAAATTCGACAGGACCTTCCACATTGGGTGGGCAGCTTGCTGCAAGGCCATAATTCGGACAGGTATATTCCCCATTACAAAGTGCTGCCAAATTATCTTTTACCTGAATCTCTTTAGACGATATAATGGCTGAAGCATTTGCTCCAAGCCTTTTTACTTCCTGGGTTAATAGTTCAAGCTGCTGTTTTGATATCAATTTGTTTGCCATTCTTTTTTTATTTCATACTCCAGATCGAGTTGACGTTAATCAGGGTTGATTTTGGCACTTGTGTGTCTCAATGTATTGTCTGACCTGATTTCCTGTCTGAAAGATGCCAAAATGGCCCTCACATAGGATATCTGCTTCCAAATCCAGAAGTTTTTGCATGGACAACTGATAGTCATGCAGATCCGATAAAAAGCTTTCATTAAAAGGGCCGTGTAGATCTTGGCCGAACAATACCTTTTTACCTTCTGACTCAACGAGAACAGATATTGATCCGGGTGTATGACCGGGCGTATGGATGCAATTGAAATCATAGTTGCCAAGTCTAAGGACAGTGTCTGAGTTAAATTTTTGATACAATTTGACAGGTTCAAACCTTACCCCGTACCAAGATGCTGCTGTCCTGCCGTCATGACCGGGCTCTTCAATGGGAACTGCGTCCAATTCATGAGCATAAAATTTGATGTTCGGTAATTCCCGGCGGAGTTTTGTACAGATCCCAATATGATCTATGTGGCAATGGGTAAGTATGCAATGCCCGATATCTTCAAACCGCATTCCGTAGGAATCAATTTGTTTTATCATGTCCAGATCCATGCCTGCATCAATCAGGACCAACCCTTGGTCGCTTTGCGTATCCACCATATAAACAGAGCACTCGTTGTCACCCACATGATAAATATTTTTAATGATTTGTCTCATTGATAAGCAAATAATAAATTCATATTTTGTTTTTGTAAAAGAGTTAAAGCTTACTCTTTTTGTTTTTTTTCTCTTTACGCTTTTCTTTCAACGTTTTTCCTGCCTTTTTCTTGCCTTTTTTTTGTGCATCTCTTCCTTTAGCCATGGACTTTCCCTTTGTTTAGGTTAGTTAATTATAATTTTGATTGTGTTATCATCCTGATGTTTACTTGTGAGCCTCAGGTTATAATCCATAATCAAAATTTTTTATGTTTTGCTATAATTATAGCAAAATTTCCAAGCTCGTTCTTATATATTTATACACCTGCGATTTTTAGCACCACACTTTTTTCAGAAAACAGTTTACTCTTCAGAAGGCGATGTGTCCTCATTTTCCTCGACAGTCTTTTTTCGTTTCTCCAACTTGCGTTGCCTTTTTTCTTCTTGTTTCTTTTTCTTTGCCAATTCTTTTTGGCGCTTTTCAAATGAATAGTTTGGTTTGAACATGGGCAAATCCTTATTAATATTTTGTGTTTTACCTAAAAAAGGACCCTATCAATATTACGAGTAGAAGCAAAGAAATTAATCATTTTTCAAATTTTCAACACAGTGAGACTCACACATACTTCCATTATCATGACTTCAACTTTTAACGAAAAACTGTTTTGATTCCCATATCGGTATCATTCCTATTTATAAATAATTCAATATATTGTATAAGACAAAAAAAGTTTTCATTTAATTTTTGGGAGTTAAAACATGAAACCGGTTGTGGCCCTTCTTGGGCGACCCAATGTGGGCAAATCCACATTATTTAACAGGATTATACGCTCAAGACAGGCGCTTGTTGATGATTTTCCGGGTGTGACAAGGGATAGACACTATGCCGATGCACTATGGGATGATATTGAGTTTACCGTGGTTGATACGGGCGGATTTTTAAGTTCGGATGATGATTATTTCGCCTCTCAGATTAAAGAGCAGTTGACAGCTGCAGCTGATCAGGCCGATGTTCTTATCTTCATCATGGATGGCCGGGCAGGATTGTCACCCTATGACCGGGAGCTGGCTGATTTTTTACGCAGGATGTCCAAACCGGTGTTTTATTTGATCAATAAAATAGAAAGCACCAGACAGTATAATGAGCTTTCAGAGTTTTATTCACTGGGTATTGATCATTTTTATAGAATTTCAGCAGAACACGGTATTGGTGTGGGTGATTTTTTAGATGATCTTATGGAAGCACTGCCGGAATATGAGCAGGATGACGACGATGAAGATTCCCTGATTAAAATTGCCATTGTCGGCCGGCCCAATGTGGGGAAATCTTCCCTTGCCAACAGGCTGTTTGGCGAACAGCGGGTAGTCGTAGATGAAAAGGCCGGTACCACAAGAGATGCCATAGAACTCAGCGTTGAGCATAGAGGCAGGCAGTTTATCCTTGTGGATACAGCAGGTATCCGGCGTAAGGGCAAGGTCACTCAGAAAATTGAAAAATTTTCCATTCTGAAAGCATTGAAAAGTCTTGATGACTGTGATGTGGCGTTAATTCTGATCGATTCGGATGAAGGGATTACAGATCAGGATATTACCATTGCAGGATATGCTGAAGACAGGGGGTGCGGTGCCCTGTTTTTGTTAAACAAGTGGGATCTTCTGGATAAAGAACGAAAAAATATTAAAAAATATATGAAAGAGTTAAGGGATAAGTCAAAATTTTTATCCTATGCGCCTGCCATAACAGTTTCAGCCCTTACTGGACAGCGGTGTCATAAAATTCTGGATGAAGTGGTAAAGATTCATAAGGAATATTGTCATCGAATTAACACGGGTGTGTTGAACCGGATTATCGAGGATGCGGTTTACAGGACAGAGCCCTCTTTGCACAAAGGAAAAAGATTAAAGTTTTTCTACTCCACGCAGGTGGCCACAAAACCGCCGTGCTTTGTCTGCTTTGTCAATTTTTCAAAAGCGGTTCATTTTTCCTATAAGCGATACCTGATCAATCAGTTAAGGCAGATGATTCCTTTGGAAAAAACCCCCATTAAACTCTATTTCAGGGAAAAAACAGGGAAAATAGCATTTTCAGGTAATACAAGAGAGGACCAAAGAATTTTTAAGAAAAAGAAAAGACAGATGACCAAAAAACAAAAGCTGCGAAAAGAACAGAGCCAAAGAAAAAGAAAAAGGGATATGGACAACTCTTAAACAGAATGGATCTTTTTGAATCTCATAAACCCCTGGATAAATCCTTATCCAGTCCTCTGGCCGACAGAATGCGTCCCGGAACCCTTGATGAGCTTGTGGGTCAGGAGCACCTGACCGCCAAAGGAAGCCTTCTTCAAAAAGCCATTGAAGATGACAGGGTGTTTTCCATCCTTCTCTGGGGGCCGCCCGGATGCGGCAAGACAACCCTGGCAGGAATTATTGCCAATGAAACAAAATCGGAATTTATAGAAATATCTGCCGTTCTGTCCGGAGTTAAAGATATCCGGCAGATTATCGAACAGGCCAAGAGAAACCGGGCGGTGTATCAAAAACGAACCATTCTTTTTGTGGATGAAATTCACAGGTTCAACAAAGCCCAGCAGGACGCCTTTCTCCATCATGTGGAAAAAGGGCTGATCGTTCTTGTGGGGGCCACTACGGAAAATCCTTCCTTTGAGGTGATACCTGCCCTGGTTTCCAGATGCAGGGTATTTACCCTTAAAAGCCTTGAAAAAGAAAGCATTTTAATCATTTTAAACCGGGCATTGACAGATTTGGAAAACGGTCTGGGTCTTAAGCAGGACAGGCTGTCCCATGATGCATTGGAGCATATAGCAAGGGTATCTGACGGTGATGCCAGAATTGCTTTGATCAATCTTGAAACAGCAATGCTTCATTTTGCTAAAAAAAAACAGATTAATGTTCAGGATGTTGAGGCTGCCATTGAAAAAAAATCACTGTTATATGACAAGGCGGGTGAGGAACATTTTAACCTGATTTCCGCATTTATCAAGAGCATGCGGGGCAGCGACCCGGATGCAGCGATTTACTGGCTTGAACGTATGCTCATGGCAGGAGATGATCCTTATTACATGCTCAGAAGAATGATTCGGTTTGCTACAGAAGATATTGGCATGGCTGATCCGGGAGCATTGACCATGGCCTTGAATGCCAGTGAATCCTTCCGGATTTTAGGCCGCCCGGAAGGGGATGATGTCCTCTTTCAGGCAGCTATCTATCTTGCAACCGCTCCCAAGAGCAATGCAGTTTATAAAGCGCATAAACAGGTAAAAAAGACGATTCAAAAAATTGGTTATTCACCGGTCCCGCTTCACATAAGGAATGCCCCGACAAAGTTGATGAAGGACCTGGGTTATAGCAAAGGGTACAAGTATGCCCATGATTATAAGGATGCCTATATTCCCCAGTCCTATCTGCCGGAAGATCTTGGAGAGCAACGGTTTTATTTTCCAATGGATCGGGGATATGAGAAAACTGTAAAACTAAGGCTTGAAGCCTGGATAAAATTAAAAAAGAAAACAGACAAACAGCCCTGATGTGTATTGACCGGATGCTTTCCTGCGAAATTAGTTAAGTGAATGCCTGAAATGCATGATTCTGCCAAGGGCCAGGTCGTATTCGTTCCAGTCATCAAGATATGAGCTTAAGGCCTCTCTGTAATGGTGGGATGCTTTTTCCCTGTTTTGATCTCCTTCTGCCCACAGGCCCAGTGCCGTGTGCAGGGTAATTAGTTTTTCAGGTTTTTTTCCGGCAAGTTTAATCAGCTTATCCTCTTTTATTTTTGAAACAAGGTGTTTACTGATAATGCCGTACCAGGGATTATGGATTTCTTTTGAAAAGTTTGTTAAGTGATCCATTGATTCGGATCGTTTTCCCATGATATTCAGGATTTCTCCTTTTAATAATCCCAGACTGAGACTTAAGGCAGATTCGCGGGTGGGGTGCTTAAAATAGGCATCAATGAAGTCAAGTGCCTTTTGCCATTCACTGTTCGCGGCGTGGTAAAAAGCTATTCTTCCTATAATGGTCCTGTTCTCCGGTGCCAGTTCAAGGAGTTTTATATAGCTTTGGATTCTTTTTTCATGGCTTAATTTGTTTGACTCAAATTCTTTAATCAATGCCGCCATTGTTGTCCTGTGTTCGGCTGCCTGTTTTCTGTACTCTCTGGCTTTCTGCCGGAATGTTTCAACATCCTTTTTATGCGTTTGCTTATTTTCCAGATATGCCGCATGTTCTTCCTGGATGCGATTCAGTCTTGAAAAAGAAAGAAAATAAACCCAATTATTGATACCGGCACTTAGAATAGATTGTTTAAACATTTTTCGGGCTGTGTCCAATTCATTGTTCTTTTCTGAAATAAGCCCTTCAATAAACAGTCTCCAGCTTTTTTCGGCCCGGTTTTCATAATCAATAAATCCGGGGCGCATTCTTTTTTTATCTTTTAATACTTGTGCAAGATAACCTAAAAATTCATCTCCTTCATACCAGTCCATAGTAAAAAAGTTTTTTGTAAGATCATTGGTTTTTTCACAGGTTTTTATCCAGTCGATAATATAGAGCATTAGCCTGGATGTTGTATTTTCCTGTTCAATCAAGGAAATGTTTTTAAAAAAATGCCTGCTCTTATCAAGATCCCCGGTACAAAACTTAAGCATTCCTGCTGAAAACAAAAGGACTGGGTCTTTGCTTGTTTTAAGCATGGTTTCACATAGATCGGCAGCTTTCTTGAATTTATTTTCAACCGCAAGGCTGGTAATCTGTTCAAGTTTGGATTTTAAAGAAAAATCAAGAACCCCATCCCAATGGGGCTGACCTGTTTTAATCGATTCAAGAAACTTTGCCGGTCTTGAAATAGGCAGTATGAGCCCAAAATCTGATAAGGGTGTGGTAAGTTTAAAATATTCACTTATCTGGTCTGTTACCACTCCGGTTGCAATGCCGATGACACGGCCTTTGTCATTGATAGCAGGCCCCCCACTGTTTCCTTTATAAATCGAGGAGTCCACCTGGATGATTTCCCTGGATGTTCTTCTGACATGCCCCCTGGTAATACTTGTGTTAATATGGTCATCCTGAGTACGGTTTCCCAAGGGAAATCCCAGGATTACCACAGGTGAGAGGCGCTGAATATCATTAGAAGCAATTGTCGTTTCAAGGGGTAAAGGTTTCAGTCTGGAAGGCAGCGCATCTATTTTTAAAACCGCAAAATCATTTTTTAAAGGAGACTTTATTATTTCACCGGTTTTTACAGAAGACCTTGGAACCCCGATGATTCTCAGGTTGCCTTTGCCATCAGTGCTGTATGCAGATGAAAGATAATAAGAATCTGATAATTCCATGCTGTTTCTTAATGCCGGCAAACGGTTGAATGCTTTTTCCCCTTCAAACCACAAAAACATCCTGTAATTAAATCTAACGGGTTTCTTGAAAATGGCATAACGGTTATGAATCTGGAAAAGGGAGATATCATCAAGCCATGGACAGGCGACATGACGATTGGTTAAAAGATATCCGTTGCTGTCCACCAGAAAAGCCGTTCCCTCCACCTTGTTTTTATATATAATTTGTTTGGTATCAGACAGCCAGTATTCCACCAGAAGAAATGCAACAGAACTGGCATAGGATTCGACAAAATTAGAAAGTACCACTTCTTTTTTGTTTTTTTCAAAATTGACATACAGCCATGAGACGGCAACAAAGCCAACGATTCCCATAATAATAAAAATAAGCAGGACCACCACTTTTTTAAACCACCGTAATTCTTTGAGCAGTCCGGGCTTTTTTTTATAGGGTGACAGCTTCGGGTCTGAATAGGGCAGCCTGTCTAAAATACGGGATAATGCAGACATTACTTTGCCCATGGTTTGAGGTCGCAGATCCGGATCATCCGACAGCATGATTTTGATCAGAACGGCAAGTTCAGGGTCAAGACCTTTCAGTTCATCAACTTTTGAGGAGAAATCTTTCAAGTTGTGGTCTGCGGTTAAAAGTTCAATAAATATTTTCCCGAGAGACCAGATACCGCTTTTAAAATCGACAGCCCTCTGGTTGATAATATCAGGGTGGCATTCAATCAGTTTTTGCAGCATGGGGCCATGGTGGGTTGCCCTTGCATTCAGAAATCTGGAAAGCTTATAGTTGATTTTTACATGGAGATTTTTGGTTTTCTCTTTGGGGATCAGGATATCATCAAGAATCAGATAAGGCATAAAATGATCACTTTTATGTAATATATCAAGTACGGATGCGATATTGTGAAAAAGGGTGATTATCCTGCGCTGGTCATTCAATTGCCCGGACATAAAGACAGAGCCCCAATCAGCTGCATCAACCCATTCGCTGACCCTGTACCAGAGCCCCTCATTGCTTTTTTTAATGGCATAATGCTGGACAAAGTGCTCGGACGGCAGTTTTTGGAGTTCTTCGAGTTCTTTCTCAAGCCGTTTGGCAACACGATCGTTTACGCCTGATTTTTCTGCAAATAATCTAATGGAGACCGGCTTTTTATCATGGCCTTTTACAGCTTTGCAGACAAGAGAGGAATGGCCTTCATGGATAATGGCCAAAATTCTGTAATCATCAATAAATTTTATTTTGTCTACAATGTGGCCGCCGCAGGCCGGGCACGTCGTAATTTTTTGAGAGATAATTTGTCCGCATGATTTACATTGTTTCATAACCGGAACTCTTTATCGATTTTTTAAGCTTGCACGGAGGTTAATTGCAAACTTGAGTTAGTCACCATAAAGATGATGTTTTTCTCTTTTATAATAAGGCGGTTAGCAAAGATAGTCAAGAAAAAGGCAAGGTTGGAAAGAGCCAACGATCTGTTGGAATCAAATCTATTGCTTGACAGTTTATGGGAATCGTTTTATTCAGTATTAAAGAAAAAATATTTGTGCGGGAGCATGATTGTCATGCTGAGAGGGGTTTGCCCGACCGTTCATAACCTGATCCGGATAATGCCGGCGGAGGGAACGAATTTATGATTAACCATCCTCTGATGATCAGATGTTTTCGCTCAGAGGATGGTTTTTTATTTTGGAGATGAGATGATGAATCTAAAGGTTTTTTTGATTATAGTCTGCCTGGTATTGATCAGTCTTTTTGCCTGCTCAAAAGAAGAGCAGAACCAGGATGAAGCACAAACGGTAACTATTATGACCCATGACAGTTTCAGTATCAGCAAAGAGGCTGTCTCAAAGTTTGAAGCCAGGTTTCATGCAAAAATAATTATCCTGAAATCAGGAGATGCAGGAGAAGCGCTTAACAAGGCGATTCTGTCAAAAAACAATCCTCTTGCAGATATTTTTTACGGGGTGGATAATACGTTTTTAAGCAGGGCTTTGAAAGCAGATATGTTTGTCCCTTACGCACCGTCTCATTTGGGTGCGGTTGATCCGGCATTGAGGCTGGACCCTGAAAACAGGCTTATACCTGTAGATTTTGGAGATGTATGTTTAAATTATGATATCAAGTGGTTTAAGGATAATAATCAAGTGCCTCCTGCTATGCTGGAAGACTTAATCAAACCGGCATATAAAGGATTAACCGTTGTTGAAAATCCTGCAACATCGTCTCCGGGACTTGCGTTTTTACTGACAACTATCAGCCGGTTTGGTGAAGACGGGTACATAGATTACTGGCAGAAACTTAAAGCCAATGAGGTTCTTGTGACCAATGGCTGGAAAGAAGCCTATTGGGGAAAATTCACAGCTGCATCTAAAGGGGACAGGCCCATTGTAGTCAGTTATGCATCAAGCCCGGCTGCCGAAGTCTTTTTCTCTGAAATAAAGCTAAATGAATCTCCCACCGGTGTTGTGATTGAAAATGGCTCTGCATTCAGGCAGATCGAGTTTGCAGGGATTTTAAAAGGAACTTCCAAGCTGGAACTTGCAAAAAAGACCATGGATTTTATCCTGTCAAAAGATTTTCAGGAGGATATCCCCTTGCAGATGTTTGTTTTTCCGGCAAATAAAAATGCTGAATTGCCGGATGTATTTAAAAAACATGCCGGCATAACAAAGGAGCCGGCCCTTTTGGATCCCCGGTTAATTGACACCAGAAGAGATGCCTGGATAAGAGAATGGACGGAAAGAATACTCTAATAAAAAAGAAGCTGTATCTTCATCCGTATGCCCTTGCAGGGCTGGTCCCGATCTGTTTTTTTCTTGTTTTCTATTTTTACCCCCTGTCCGGGATTTTTATGAAGAGTTTTTTTCAGGAAGGGAAGATAGATCTCTTTTTCCTGGATCAGGTATTCTCCTCAACAAGGATGATAAAAATCATTTGGTTTACCTTCTGGCAGGCGGGACTCTCAACTTTGTTAACCCTTATCTGCGCACTGCCCTGCGCTTTTGTTCTGTCCCATTATGCATTTAAAGGGAAAAAAATAATTAAAATTCTGGCTTCAATTCCATTTGTCCTTCCCGCAATTGTTGTGGCGGCAGCACTTCAGGCCTGTTTTGGGAAAAATGGAATTTTTTTTGGATTAAAGCTTGAACACCCGCTGGCTTTAATTCTTCTGGCCCATGTCTTTTATAATTTTTCAGTTATGCTAAGAATTATTACCGGTTTCTGGTCTTCTCTCCAGGGTCGAATCAGGGAGGCAGCCATAGTGCTGGGAGCCAATCCCTGGCAGGTATTTTTGACGATCACCCTTCCTTTGCTGAAACCTGCTATATTTGCAGCCTCAACCCTTGTATTTATTTTTTGTTTCTCCAGTTTTGGGATTATTCTAATCCTTGGGGGGCCTGGATTCTCTACGATTGAAGCAGAGATATACAGACAGGCTGCACATTTATTTAATCTTCCTCTGGCATCTTTTCTGTCTTTAATTCAAATCGGGTTTACCTTTGCCTTGATGTGGATCTATACCTCGTTTACAAAAAGAGCCGCCAGGTTTTCTCCTGATGCTGAACAGGTAAATCTTAGAAAACCGGTTCTTCTGTGGGAAAAAATGATCATTGCAGGTGTTGTCATCTTTATTATCGGGTTGTGTGTTGTCCCTTTACTTGCCCTTGTGATGAAGTCGCTGACCCATAACAATGAATTGTCCTTTATTTTTTATAAAGCGCTTTTTGAGAATACTTCAGATTCAATATTCTATATCCCGCCGGTTCATGCCATCAAATATTCTTTTCTGTTTGCAGGAGGTGCCTTGGTGATCGCGGTTATCACAGGCGTGTGCGCCGGGTTTTTTGTCCGGTTCTGTGACCGGAATATTGACAATAGAATGACATCATTTTTTGATCCCATTTTCATGCTGCCCTTATCCACATCTGCGGTTACATTAGGGTTTGGGATTATCATAACTCTTGATAAGCCGCCATTAAACCTAAGAACTTCTATCTTTTTGATTCCCATTGCCCATGCCCTGGTCGGGTTCCCATTTGTTTTAAGATCAATCCTGCCGGCGTTGAGATCGATTCCTGAACAGCTTACTGAT
This sequence comes from Desulfobacterales bacterium, assembly GCA_019038815.1. Classification (GTDB taxonomy): domain Bacteria; phylum Desulfobacterota; class Desulfobacteria; order Desulfobacterales; family Desulfobacteraceae; genus Desulfobacula. Next base: position 12,718 of record JAHOYS010000272.1, read on the forward strand.
GCCGCATCCATGCTTGGAGGGTCGCCCTTGAAAATATTTAAGGCTGTTGACCTGCCGCTTATTTCAAAGGCTCTTGCGGTTGGTGCAATCTTTGCCTTTACCATCAGCCTGGGGGAGTTCGGGGCAACTATTTTTACGGCAAGGCCTGAAACACCCACCATTCCGGTTGCCATTTATAGATTTTTAGGTCAGCCGGGAGCTATGAATTATGGACAGGCCATGGCCATCTCAACCATATTAATGATAGTGACGGCAATAGGTTTTGTTTTGATTGAAAATTTTAGAATAGGAAATTCAGAAGGATTCTAATGGAAAACGAGCTTGTCCTTGAAAATATTAATAAAAAATTTGATGATGGAAGTCTTATCTTAAAAGACATTAATTTAAGGCTGCAGCAGGGCACAAAACTGTCTGTTCTTGGTCCTTCCGGAAGCGGGAAAACCACATTGTTAAGGCTCATCGCAGGGCTGGAAAATCCGGATTCAGGCACTATTGTGTTTAACAGGCAGCCAATGAATGACTGCCCACCCCATAAAAGAAATTTTGGCATGATGTTTCAGGAGTTTGCTTTGTTTCCCCATCTGAACGTGTTTAATAATATTGCTTTTGGTTTGAAAATGAAAGGTATGGATAAAGCAGCAATAGCATTACGGGTTAAAGAGATGCTTTTGCTGACAGGCCTTGAAGATTTTGAGGCTCGGCATGTCGATGAGCTGTCCGGCGGTGAGCGCCAGCGGGTTGCCCTGGCCAGGACACTGGCCCCCCAGCCCGGTTTGCTGATGCTGGACGAACCTTTAAGCTCCCTTGACAGGATATTAAGAAAACGTCTTTTAAAAGAACTGGCAGACATTATTTCAACGCTTAATGTCACGACGATTTTTGTTACCCATGACCATGAAGAAGCTTTTGCTGCAGGCGATATGATTATTATTATGAACCAGGGGAAAATTGAGCAGAAAGGCACACCTGATGAACTTGTCCAAACTCCTCGAAATGAATGGGTTAAAGAATTTTTAGGGCTTTAGGATCGGAAATTACTATATCAAATCGGCAATATTCATGTTTCTGGAAGAATTAAAGCTGATATTTACTTTTTGTCCAACCCTGTTTTCTGATGTGAGCTGCTTAAAGATATCCGGATGACTTTGTGTTCTGGCAATAAATCTGAAATTGTCCCGGGTTTTTCCGTAAAGCACTGCATAGGAAGGTTTTTGATCCATCGAATAAATAATAGTATAGGTTTCAATGGTTCCTGGCCCGTTGATCTGATCTTTGATTATTATTGGATCATCTCCGGCAAAACAATTTTTTTGATCTGTTACATCATGGTCTTTGAATTCACCCTTTGAAGGTTTTGAACCATAGACACCGGCCGCATGTTTGTGCATAAACCAGCCAAGGGCAGTGACAAGACCGTTTGATTTTTCTCCAATGGAAATTTTTTCAGCAAGGGTTGCCACCCCGTGGAGACTGTAATTATTACCAGGACCTCCAAAAAAGCCAAGTCCACCGGTCAGGGTGAGTGGTCTTATGTCATCATCTTTTATCCCGATCATTTTTTTTGCAATGGAAACAGCACAGGGAAAACATGAATAAAGGTCAAAACAATCCAGGCTTTCCAAAGACATGCAGGATCTTGTCAATGCTTTTTCAACAGCAATTTTTAAAGGCGGGCTTGAGGTGAAATCAGATTTTTCAATCATAAAGCGCTGCCGGTCTTGAGCATACCCTCCACCAAGGAAATAGACGGGCTGCCGGTTTTTTTGCGGATATTTTTTTGCCGTCTCTTCTGACATCAATATTATAGCCGCCCCCTGATCAACGGTAACAAACGAATTCATGAATTTGGTATAGGGGAAGGCAACGGGCCTGTTGGCCGGGCCGGGTGTAATGATTTCCTCAGGTGTCCTCATGGTTTTTGACCAGGCATAAGGATGATTTGCTGTTGTCTTGCTGAATTCAGACCACATCTTTCCAATCTTCATCAGGTAAGGTTGCAGATCCAGTCCGGATGCGGCCCATAGCGCAGTCTCAAAAAGCGGGAACCCCTGTATGGGATGTTCAATACCATGTTGAATTTCCAAAGAGGTGGAACCGATAAGATCATCTCCGGCATAATCTTCTGGTATGCCCCTGAACAAGGCACTTTCAAGTTTTTTTGAATTTTTATTTCTTTGAACATAGGCTTCAGCACCCGCAATGAGAACAGAATCCAGTTCATTGCGGGCAATCATGCCGGCAGCAATGTTGATCATCGTCTGGGGAGAGTTTCCGCCAATCCCGGAAACATGGGTGAAGTTTGGCGTAGCGCTTAATTTCCCGGCAAGCTGTCTGGCAGGTGAAGTGTAATGATGGCTTAATGTCCTGATAGTCATGATTCCATCCAGATTTTTCAGAACCGCCGAAGAAGTCATCATTTCAGCAGCTCTCCGGGATGCTTTGTGCATCAATCCCATGGGATCATGTGGCGTTGTATTCAATTCTTTCGGTTGAGTGATCTGGCCCCATCCCGCAACAACAACTCTTCGTTCCATAGCAAAAGAAATCCTTATTCAAAACAGCAGGTTTGTGCAAGTGTTGCGTAAAATATATGATTTGTCAACTTTAATGAATATCGCCAATTTTTCTTTTCCATACATGAAATCTACTCTTCAAAATCCATCTTGGCAGGA
>JAHOYS010000089.1 GCA_019038815.1 Desulfobacterales bacterium
GCCATTTTTACCAGTCGGGGGTCAAATCTTGCCACAATTTCAACAAGATCTTTTTGTTGATCCATGACAGCTTCAATGTTTTTATATGCCATGGGTATTTCATCAAGTCCAGCAGAAATCAACGTTACGCCTTTTTTTTGTAAAATATTTTGTAAATCGTTAAAATTGAATTGTTTCATGGCAGCATTTCGGCTCATTTTCCGCCCGGCGCCATGGGCTGCTGAATTTAATGATTCATCATTTCCAAGTCCCCTGACAATAAATCCCGGATCAGTCATGGACCCGGGGATGATGCCCAAAATTCCTTTATCAGCAGGTGTGGCCCCTTTGCGATGGACAATCACATTTCGCAATCCGATTTTTTCCTTCCAGGCAAAATTATGGTGATTTTCTATTGTTGCAATGGGTTCTTCCCCAATAAAACCCAATATAGAATTATGAATAATTTCATGGTTGGCAGATGCATATCTTCCCATAAGTTCCATGGCCTTGAAGTATTCAATGCCTTCCCCTTTTTTCATGTCCAGCCAGGCAAGATTGTTTAAGGGTTTGCCAAGTTCAGGATGAAGTCTTTTTGCAAGGTTTGAATAGTGGCCTGCTATCCTGGCACCTGGACCCCTGCTGCCTGAGTGGGTCAAAAATGCGATATATTCTCCTTTCTTTAAACCGATATCGTCCTGGGGTAAGGTCAATTTGCCAAACTCTGCAAAATGATTTCCTGAGCCACTGGTTCCCAATTGTTTATGAGCCTTGTCTTTTAAGGATTTGACGACATGGCTGAATGTCCAGTCTTCATCCATTACTCGATGCTGTCCGGGGCGGGAAAATTCTTCTCCCACACCGAATTTTGTCCCTGTTTCAAGGGCCTGTCTGAAGACATGCTTATGGGTCTCATAAGATTTGAAAGGTATGGCAAGTACAGACATTTTCATCCTGCAGGCTATGTCAACCCCCACAGCATACGGGATGACAGCATCTTTAACCGCCAGCACACCGCCTATGGGCAATCCGTATCCCAAATGAGCATCCGGCATCAATGCACCTTTGACACAGACAGGAAGGCTTACAGCATCATCCATTTGCGATATTGCAGCAGGGTCTATATCTTTTCCCCAAATGGTATATTTTACCTTTTTTATCATGCTTTTTTGTACTTTGTTTTCTTAAGAAAGACTTCCTGAATCTGACAGTTCAAGAAGCCCTTCAAGGTCTTTAATTAAAATGGTTTTGGCCTGTACCTCAATATAATAAGCATCCATCATTTTTTTAAATATTCTGGAAATGGTTTCAGGTGTAGTGCCGATCAGGTTGGACAATTGTGCCTTTGATATGGGAAGGATAACTTGTTTTTCGTTTTTCTGCTCTTTAGAAAGAGTGAGGATATAGGCTGCAAGCCTTGCAGGGACTTCCTTTAAACTTAAGTTTTCAATCTGTATGGTAAATTCCCGGAGCCGTTTGGACAGATCTGCCAAAAGGTTCATTCCAAGCCCTGGTGTGGCTGTAATCAAATTTACAAATTTATGTCTGGGAAGGAAAATTATCACAGATTTTTCAAGCGCCATGGAGGATGCGGGGAAATTTTTTCCTTCAAAAACCGGGACTTCCCCAAAGGTGTGGCCAGGGCCGTAAATATGAAGGATCTGTTCCTTGCCTTCAAAGGAAAGTTTGAAGATTTTAATTTTTCCTTTTTCAACCATATATAATCCGTCTCCCTTATCTCCTTCATGGAAGATGATCTGGCCCCTGTCAAATTTGAGAGTTGAGGCTATGGATGCTGTTTTTTTCAGGTGCTCATCAGACAGCTCTGAAAAAAGAGGGATTGTTTTTAATTTTTTAAAAATATATAATTCTCCAGTTAACGTTCAAAAACAATTAAAAAAAATTTTAAAGCAAAAAAAATCAAAAAAAGTAAGATTACTTGATTCAGGTCAAGGATTTATATCCTTTTTTATAATAACTTCAAGCCAGGATGTAAAGATTAATTGTCCATCAACTACAATATAAGGAGAAAGTAACATGTTTTGTTTTCAATGTCAGGAAACAGCGAAAAACCAAGGGTGCACCATTAAAGGTGTTTGTGGAAAAGAAAATGATACAGCAAATCTTCAGGATCTGTTGATTTATAACCTGAAAGGAATCGGGGTTATTGCAAGCGCAGCCAAGGCAAAGGGTGCATCAACTCCCAAAGATGCAGCGCTGTTTGTTGCTCAGGCTCTTTTTACCACTATAACAAATGCAAATTTTGATGATGAAAAATTAAATGGGTGGATTTTGCAGGCTCAGAAAGTTAAAAAAGAGTTGTTTGAGAGCGTAAAGGATAAAGTGGGTGCGGACCTTCATGAAAGTGCCACCTGGTATTCCGATGATACAGCTTCTTTTGGTGCTGAGGCTGAAACCGTAGGCGTTCTTGCCACGGAAAACGAAGATGTCAGATCCCTTCGTGAACTTTTGATTCTTGGATTAAAAGGGATTGCTGCCTATGCAGACCATGCAGCAGTCCTGGGCGTTGAAAAAGATGAAATTTATGATTTCATGTTTGAAGCCCTTGCCTCTACTACCCAGGATCTGTCTGTAGATGAAATGGTGGGCATGGTACTTAAAGCCGGTGAGGTTGCAGTCACCACAATGGCAGCTCTTGATGAAGCCAATACAACAGCTTACGGCCATCCCGAACTTTCCGAAGTCAATATCGGTGTTAGTACAAACCCTGGTATACTGATTTCCGGGCATGATCTTAAAGATATGGAAGAACTCTTAAAACAAACTGAAGGAACTGGTGTGGATGTATATACCCATGGTGAAATGCTTCCTGCCAATTATTATCCTGCCTTTAAGAAATACGCTCATCTGAAAGGCAATTACGGCAGTTCCTGGTGGCACCAGAATCAGGATTTTGAATCCTTTAACGGTCCCGTTCTCATGACTACCAACTGCATTATCCCCATGAAAAAGAAAAACACTTACAAGGACAAAGTCTTTACTACTGGTGTGGTCGGTTATCCGGGTGTAAAACATGTTTCAGACAGGGTGGATGGCGGAGCCAAAGATTTTTCACAGATTGTTGAGCTTGCCAAAACCTGCAAGGCACCCGAGGAACTTGAAACCGGCAAAATTGTCGGTGGTTTTGCCCATAACCAGGTACTGGCTCTGGCTGACAAGGTGGTTGATGCTGTAAAATCAGGTGCTATCAAACGGTTCGTTGTCATGGCCGGTTGTGACGGCCGTCAAAAAGGAAGAAACTATTTTACTGAAGTGGCTGAAAAATTGCCTAAGGATGCCATAATCCTGACTGCCGGATGTGCAAAATACAGGTATAATAAACTGGATCTGGGCGATATCGGTGGTATCCCGAGGGTGCTTGATGCAGGCCAGTGCAACGACTGCTACTCTCTGGCTGTGATTGCACTTAAGCTTAAAGAAGTGTTTGAGCTTGAAGATATCAATGATCTGCCATTGTCTTTTGACATTGGATGGTATGAACAAAAAGCAGTTGCAGTTCTTTTAGCCCTTCTGCACCTGGGCGTAAAGGGTATCCGACTTGGACCCACACTGCCCGCCTTTGTTTCTCCGACAGTATTGAACGTACTTGTTGAAAATTTTGATATTAAACCGATTACAGATGCTGATACTGATGTAGCAGCCATGATGCAGGGTAAGTAAATAAAAGTAAGTAAGAAAGGGGCAGTGAGATGTTGTTTTTCTCACTGCCCGCACCTCACCTGATGCGGTGAAAGGAGGCTTAAAATGAAATGCCCGGGACAAGATACTCAATACTGGAATAAAGATGCTATCTTTGAAACAAAGTGTCCGGAATGTGGTCATCCCATGGAGTTTTTCAAGGATGATGCCACTCGAAGATGTGCAAACTGCAAAAAAAAGATTGTTAATCCCAAGATGGACTTTGGCTGTGCCTCCTATTGCAAATTTGCCGAGCAATGTCTTGGCACGCTGCCTGAAGAGTTTGTTGCAAAAAGAGATGATCTCTTAAAAGACCGGGTGGCTGTAGAAATGAAAAGATATATGGGAACGGATTTTAAACGCATCGGGCATACAGCAAAGATGGCTAATTTTGCAGAGAAAATCGGGAAAAAAGAAAGGGCAAATCTTGCCGTGGTTCTTTGCGCCGCATATTTATATGATATCGGTGTGAAAAATGTTCTTGAGAAACATGATTCAATCAAGCCTGAATACATGGAAAAAGAGAGCCCGAAGGTGGCAAAAGTTCTTATGGAAAAACTGGGAGCAAAAGAAGAATTGATCAATGAAGTCATTGATATCGTAGGACACCATAATCGTCCGGCAAAAGAAGACAGTTTGAACCGCAAAGTTTTGCATGATGCGGATATGCTGGCCCATATGGCAAGTTGTGAAGGAAAAAATGGTGTGGATGATAAGGAATTTTTCGCTAAACTTGACCGGCTTTTTTTAACAACAGCAGGAAATGAGTTGGCCAAACAGGCGTTGAAGCAGACAAATTAAAAAATACTGTTGAATTATATGCGACTCCAAAAAGCGTATAGGATTCAAATCAATATAGAATGAGGAGGATGGTATGAAAATAATGAGAAAAATTATAGAAATAGATGAAGACTTGTGTGATGGCTGCGGAAACTGTGTGCTTGCCTGTGCAGAAGGTGCGATTCAAATTATAGACGGCAAGGCAAAAGTGATTGCGGATAAATATTGCGATGGCTTGGGTGCGTGTATAGGTGATTGTCCCCAGGATGCTTTAAAAATTATAGAAAGAGAGGCAGATGATTTTGATGAAGAAGCTGTTGAAGTGCTGTTGAAGCAGCAGAAAGCAGACAAAAAAGCGGCAGAACCCGCTGGCTGCGGATGTCCTTCTACAACAATCAGTACTTTCCCGACAGCCAATGAGAGCCCTTGTGACTGCGCTAATAAGCCAACAATCCATGCAACCGGGCAGGCATCCGGGGGTGCATCCTGTCTGGGTCACTGGCCGGTTCAGATTAAACTGGTTCCTGCCGGCGCACCATTTCTTAAAGATTCGAACCTTGTGATTGCAGCCGATTGTGTTCCCGTGGCCTATCCGAATTTTCATGCAGATTTTTTACAAGGAAACACTGTGATGATCGGATGTCCTAAATTTGATAATGCCGAAGAAAACATAGAAAAGCTTTCCCAGGTATTTAAAGTGTCCGGGATCAAGAGTATCACCGCTGTCATCATGGAAGTCCCCTGTTGTTCTGCTATGCCCATGATCATTAAAAAGGCCCTTGAAAAAGCAGGTGTTGATATTCCGTATAAGGAGGTTGTGATAAGTTATCGCGGAGAACTCCTTTCATGAAGTGGTCCCAGGATGCAGATCAGGCCATAAAGAAAGTTCCTTTTTTTGTAAGAAAAAGAGTTAAGAAAAAAGTTGAGGCTTTTGCTGCGCAAAAGGGAAAGACATCTGTTGAATTGTCAGATGTAAATGAATTAAAGAAAAAGTTTTTATCCAAAGGCGGGATGGAAAAAGATATCAAAGGGTATGAGGTCTCCACCTGCTTTGGGGGTGCCGGATGTCCGAACACTGCAAATTCGGGCACTCAGCTTGCAAAAGAAATTGAGAAAATTATTGAAAAAGAAAATATTCGTTCCTTTTTAAAAGAGAATGTAAAAGGGGACTTAAAGTTCCATCACGAGTTCAGGGTTACACTTTCCGATTGCCCCAATGCCTGCTCAAGACCACAGATTGTAGATATCGGTATTATCGGATCGGTTCTTCCAGGGGTGTCTGATGAACCCTGTACCCTTTGTAATGCCTGTGTGGACGTTTGTGATGAAAATGCCATCACGCTTGATGAAGAAAATGTTAAACCTGTAATTGGTAGTCATCAATGCCTCATGTGTGCAAAATGCATAAAGGTTTGTCCCACCGGAACTATTGGGGAAAAAGAAAAAGGCTTTCGGGTAATGCTTGGCGGAAGATTGGGGCGCCACCCCAGACTTGCCATGGAAGTTGCAGGACTTCACACCCATGATCAGGTATTGAGTATCGTTCAAAAGGCTTTGAAATTTTATAAAGAAAATTCAGAAAACGGCCAGCGGTTTTCCCATATCCTCTCCTCTGTGGAGCAGATTCTTACCTGACAAAAATTTCTGTGGTTGTAAGAAATTTACCTACATCAGAATCAGAAATCCTCCAATTGATTCGTTGAATCCATATCTGCTAATCTCCTAAATGGTAAAAAATGAATTTTTTTGTTATAACACCAAACACAGGAGAAACGTATGAAAAGTAAACATTTATTAATTATTGGTTTTATTGCAGTTCTCGCTATGGCATTTTGCCAGTCAGCTTTTGCAAAACAAAGAGTTGTATTCGGCGGCGGTCCGGCCGGTGGTACATTCCAGGTGGTTGCAAATGGTATTCAGGTATACAAACCCATGAAAGCAGCAGCTGATTTTAAGGTACAGGCCCAGTCTTCAGCAGGTTCTGTTGAGAACTTAAGAAAAACAAATTCAGGCAGACAACAGATGAGCGTTGTCTATTCAGGTCATGTATACCTGGGTCGAAACGGTATGATGAAAAATGATACCAAAAAATATGAAGACGTCCTGGCGGTTGCATGGCTCTATGGTGCACCAGCTCAATTGGTTACCCGTGTGGGTTCCGGAATTAAAAGCGTAAAAGATCTGGTTGGCAAAAAAGTCGGCGTTGGTAATGCCGGTTCCGGTGCTTTTGCAAATTGTGATCTCTTTTTCAGCCATATGGGTGTCTGGGATAAAATTGAAAGAAATGCAATGGGTTACAATGATGCTGCCCAGGCATTTGGAAATAATCAACTGGATGCTTTCTGGCTGTTTACTGCGTTCCCAAGCGGAGCTGTCATCATGGCAGCACAGACAAATGATATTGCCCTTGTAAACCTTGATGCAGATGCCAAAGCAAGTGGATTTTATGATAAATATCCGTACTTTGCAAAACTTGCTGTCCCTGCCAATACTTATAAAGGTGTAGATTACGAATCACCTTCTTTCCAGGATTCAGCCCTTTGGGTAGCCAACTCAAAAGTATCTGCTGATGTTGTTTATCAAATGCTGTCTCTGATTTATGCAGATGAGGGTCTGGCACACATGAAGGCCCAGAAAAAGACGTTTAAGAAGATGTCTCTTAAAACTGGAGCTGATGGCATTGTAACTCCTTTTCATCCAGGTGCGGAAAAATTCTGGAAAGAAAAAGGTGCCCTATAATAGACATTATTTGTTATAGTTGTTATAAATCTTAGAAAATACGGGTTTTCTTCCCTGAGGAAAGCCCGTATCTTTAAGTATAAACTTTAAAATTTTATGATTTTATAATTTAAGAGAATAGGAAGGCAAACCGTGTATGATAAATTAAACAGATTTGAGCAGATAGTCTTTGATGTATGCTCGGTGATCTTGGTCGTTTTTTACTCCTACGCTGCGGTGATCCAGCCCATGGCAACCCAGTATCACAGGGGGGTTTATGTCATTATAACCTATGTTCTTGTCTTCCTTATGTATAAATCAAAATCCAAAATTATGAGGATAGTTGATTATTTGCTCATAGCTCTTTCCCTTGTTTCCATCGGTTATTGGATGTTGATGTTTGAAACCATAAATTATCGAACAGGTGCTGAAACACAGATCGATATGATTTTTGCCATTATCGGGGTTCTCATCGGTATTGAGCTTGCCAGACGGGTGGTAGGCAATGTGTTTGTTTTTTTGGGTGTCATAATGCTGACGTACGGTGTTTACGGCTACCTGGCACCGGATTTGGTTTCCCATGCAGGTGCTCCGTTTACAGAGCTGTGTGTCAGCATATTTTACAAAAGTGACGGTGTGTTTGGTATTATGGCCAATGTTCTGGCTACCTATGTCATTTTATTTGTGCTCTTTGGCGCGTTTTTGGAAAAATGCGGTGCTCAGAAATTTTTTATTGACTGGCCCCTTGCTGCGGTGGGTCATACAACCGGCGGGCCGGCAAAAGTGTCTGTTATTGCATCCGGGCTGTTTGGTTCCATATCCGGATCAGCCATTGCAAACACAGTCTCCACAGGGATGTTTACCATTCCCATGATGAAAAAAGCAGGATTTAAACCCCATGTGGCCGGAGCCATAGAACCGGCGGCTTCCATTGGCGGGATGTTCATGCCTCCGATTATGGGTGCCGGCGGATTCATCATGGCAGAGCTGACAGGCGTGCCCTATTCCAAAATTATGCTTGTGGCTATTTTTCCAGCTGTCATGTATTTTCTCTCCGTATTTGTCATGGTTCATTATGAAGCCAAGAAATATAATATTGTGGGCGAAAAATCAGACGTTTCAGCCATGGAAATTTTTAAAAAACAATGGTTTTATGCCCTTCCATTGATCGTCATTACTATTTTTATGCTTACGGGATATTCTCCAGGGTATTCAGCGATACTCGGTCTTGTTTCATGTATTTATATCAGCTGGGTCAGAAAAGAAAACCGTATAGATTTGACCATGGCTTTAATCGTGACGGCGGTATTTTTGATATCTATGATTAATCTTGGCATGGGAGCCTCTGAGGCTGAGATACCGCAATGGATCGGGTTGCTTATCGGAGTTTTGGCAGCCGCCGCAGTCTATTTTAAGTTTCCTAAAGAGACAAAACCCGGTCTTGCATCTTTTTTAGGCGCCGCCCGCTCAGGAACGGAAAATAGTTTGAAGATCGGTGCCACCGTCGGTGTTATCGGTATTATTATCGGGGTTTTAACATTCTCCGGTCTGGTACTTACCTTTGCCGATATCATGATAGAGCTGGCAGGCGGTTCTTTATTGCTGACCATCCTGCTGGTTGCCCTTGCATCACTTGTGCTGGGAATGGGAGTTCCGGTGACGGCAGCCTATCTTATTACTGCAGTGGTTGCCGTACCTGCTCTGACCCATCTGGGAGTAAATCTAATTGCCGCCCATATGATTGTTTACTGGTTGTCACAGGATTCCAATATCACCCCTCCTGTCTGCATTGCCGCCTTTGCCGGTGCAACCATCGCAAAAGCCAATATGTGGAAGACCGCTTTTACAGCATTTAAGTTTGCAAAATTTTTATACCTGGGCCCCATCCTTTTCGGTTATGTGCCCGGATTTTCCCTTGACGGCAGTTCCACCGATATTATCAAGGCATTTGTTGCGATTTTGTTTGGAACCTGGGCCTATGCATGGTTTCTCAGCGGTATCTGGATCAACTATATCAAAGCATTTTTCAAAAAAACTCCGGCATAAAAGACGGTCTTAAAAAAACAAATCACCCCTGGCTTCCTATCCTTGTCAGGGGTGATTTGTTTTTTTTCTTATTATCGGAAAAATTAGTTGCATCGTCAACGATTGTGAGATAAAAAGCAGTGATATGAAAACATTTGAAAAAATCATTGATTCGTCTATTGCATATTTAGTGGGTCGAACATCCAGATCAATTATTAAAAGACTGACCAAAAAATTTTCAGATGCCGGGTTTGACGTAAGCTACGAACAATGGAGCATCCTTGTCCATCTATATCGAAAAGATGGACAGACCCAGCAGGAGCTTGCCAATATAGCGGTTAAAGATAAGGCTGCTATTACACGGCTTTTAAATGTTCTGGAAAAAAAGAATATAGTGTTAAGAATTCCGGACAGGAATGATAAGAGAAGCAAGCTTGTCTATTTGACCAATAAAGCCAAAGACTTTAAACCAGATTTGATTGCTGTTGTTGAAGAATTGTTAGAGGAGGCAGAGCAGGGAATCTCTCTGGAAGAAATGGCTCAATGTAAAACCACTTTAAATAAAATATTTTCTAGTTTTGACCGGCTGAATCGTTAAGGTTTTAAAATTATAATTCTACTAACTTGTTTTGAATGGCATATCTGGACAACTCGGCATTATTTCTTAAGTTCAATTTTTTTAATATTCTTGATCGATAGGTATCAACAGTTTTGACACTGAGATTATAGGATGTTGCAATTTCCCTGTTTGTTGAGCCCATGGCAAGTTTTCGTAAGACTTGAAGTTCTCTCATGGACAGGGATTCAGTAAGTGTCTGGTTTTTATTTCCACGGATCACTCTAAGGGCTAAAGCTTCACTTGCCTTTTCCGTCAAATATCTTCCTCCGGAATGGATTTTTTTTACAGCTGCCACAAGCTGCTCAGGCGCAGACTGCTTTGTAACATATCCAAAAGCTCCGGCTTCTATCGCCCTTATCACATACTGCTCTTCATCATGCATGGTCAAAATAAGGACAGGCACCTTTGAACAATAACTGGTTAATCGGGTCACAACCTCAAGTCCATCCATGCCCGGCATGGAAATATCAATCACTGCCACATCGGGTTTTTTTTTAATGACCTCATCCAAAGCAGATTCCCCATCTGCAGCTTCGGCAATCACCTCGATTTCATTGCTGTCTTCTAGAACTTTTCTTAAGCCTTCTCTGACAATACTGTGGTCATCTGCAAGAAGTACTTTAATCATGGATTATCCTTTCACTTTTACTTTACAGCAGATACTTGTCCCATGGGATAATTTGGAAGATATATCAAGTTTTCCACCGACAAGATTTGCCCGTTCTCTCATGCCTTCAAGCCCGAATCCATTAAATCCTTTATCGTTAAGGACATCAAAGCCACACCCGTTATCCTGAATGATCAGAACGATTCCTTCATCATCATTTTTAAGTTCAACCGTAATGGTGGTGGCATTTGAGTGCTTAAGGGAGTTGGTCACAGCTTCCTGGCCAATTCTATATAATGCTGTTGAAAGAGTGGCATTAATTTTGGAAATCTCATCATGCTTGAATACGCAGGAAACATTAGAGCGCTTTTCAAAATCCGAGAGCAATGACTCAAGCGCATCAGCAAGCCCCAGGTCATCCAGCACTCTTGGTCTTAAGCGATAGGCCATATCCCTTACATCATTAATGGTATCATCGATTAATGAGCACATTTTTTTTGCCCTGTTTCCGGCACTTTGATCAATATTAGTTAAATATTTTTCAACCCATACCGCATCAATACGGAGAGCGGTCAACACCTGCCCAAGGTGATCGTGAAGCTCCCTTGCAACAAGTGCTTTTTCCCTTTCCTGGGAGGCAATAATATTTTTAGATAGATTTTTCAGATTATTCTGGGTTTTCTCAAGTTGAGAAGTTCTCTTTTTTACCTGTTGTTCCAGATCAAGGGAATATTGTGACAGCTTTTCTTTGGCAATCTGAAGATCTTTTTGAGTACGATTTTTTTCCGTTACATCCACGCTTACAGCCAGGGATCGGAGAATATCACCTTTTTCATCTCTGACCCCATAGCCGGACAGCATAATATCCATTTTTTCTCCATTTTTTTTAGCATATGTATAGGGAATATCTTTGCAGAATCCGGTACTGAAGAATTTGGGAAAGATCACATTTGTCGCATAGTGTTGTGATTCAGGGGTAAAAAAACTGATGAGTTGTTTGCCAATCACATCTTCCCGGTTGTAACCCATTTCCTCTACCCAGTGATCAGAAACCCTGATAATTTTGCCTTCGGTATCAATTGAATGAAGCATAACAGGGGTTTTATGATAGATATGCCTGTACCGCTCTTCGCTTAACCGCAGTTCTTTTTCTGCTTTTTTACGCTTTGTAATTTCTTTGATCCCCAATTGGTAAAGAACCATGACCAGAATACCGGTCAGGATTAACACAGAAAAAATCACAGGCCCGATGACCCTGACAAAAGGCTTGGAGACCTGACTTTCAATTTTTTTATAATTTCTTAAATTAATGACTTTCCAGTCTGGATAATTTGCCACATTGAGGCTTGTGAACAGGTACCGGGCATTGGTTTTATCTGTTACATAATTGGTTTTATTTTTTGAAAAACCGGTCCAGGCCCAGGGGCCATTGCCAAATTGTCTTGAGTTCTCTATTGCGTTGATTTTTTCTTCAGTAAGTTTCCATAAGAGTTTATACCTCAAGGCATCTTTGTTGGAAATGAAAATGACACCTTCAGGATCAATAAAAAGGAGAGTATCATCAGATTTTCGAAACAGCTTGGTTTCAACAAACTCTACCGAGGCCTTGATGACGGCAACCCCAAGGATATCGTCATGGTTTTCATCATAGACCGGGTGAGAGTAATAAACACCTCTTTTCCTGGAAGTGGTGCCAAGAGCAAGATAGGTTGCAGGTATGCCAGTGATAGCTTTTTTATAGTAGGGCCTGAAAGAAAAATCTTTTCCCACAAAACTGTCTTTGGCATTTCGATTGCTTGAACATAAAGTAATCCCATTTTTATCCATGAGATAGCTGACCTCAAGGTCAAGAGATTTTGTAAAATTATCAAGGATCTGGTTGGCCTGGTAAATCGATTCCAGGTTGGTATCTTTAAGAGCTGTTTTTAATTCTTTTATACCCGAAAGGGTTTTAACCGGTTTGGTATGTTCGGAAAGATAAGAGGACAGATGATCTGTCAAAAGTTTCAGTTTGGAATAAGCATCGGCTTCTGTTTTTTGAAAGGCGGCTTTTTTAAAAGAGTGATAATATAAGAGTCCGCCGGCTGTAGCCGATAAAAATGCAAGCAGGGCCAATATTAATATAATGATTCGAAGTCGCATGAAAATAAGTATATCTGTCCGGCTCGATTTTTTCAATGGGTTTGCATGTATAATGAAAAGGAGACAGCAGACATGATTTTTTCTTGACCATGGGATTTGTTTTCTGTATTTTTTACCAGTCTCACATATAATTTTTAAAAAGGAGGCAGCCTGTGCCGGTCATCACATTTAATGCATTTTCATTTTTACAGAAAAAGCTGAAGAAAAAACAGATTGAATATTCCAATGTGACCATGAAATTGAAACAGGGAACCCGTGCAAAGGATTTAATCAGGCAGGTTCAATTGGAGCCTGAAGATGTTGAAGTCGTGTTTATTAATGGGAAAGTGGCACCTTTTGATATGATTATTAAGGATAATGATCGTGTGGCCCTGGTACCTCAGGGTACGCCAGGGCCTTACAGAGTTTTGCTCGGGTTCAAAAATTATAATGAATAATAACAACACCATATTCGTGCATTTGTTGCCATATCCCTTCCAGAAGAGATAAAAAAATCATACAGTCTTCAGGAATAATATACGAAAATCAGAAATTTATTTTAAAATATATGGGTCATGTCAATGTGGGATTCAAAGTGCTCTTTTAAAAGGATATAGTCCCTCTCTTTTAAGGAGAGCATATCATCACACGGATTATTGCCGTCCAACCCTATTTTTTTTAACCATTTTAACAAAATTTGTGCTGAATCAAAAAAACCATGTACATATGTTCCGGCAACCCTTCCATCCTCTGATATGCAGCCATCTGTGTCAGTACAGGGCGTGCAGTTTCTGGAACTGATTTCAAGCAGTGAGGTGCCTGCGCTTAAGGATGTATAACCCATGTGGATCTCATACCCTTTGCCTTTGGCATCCTCCCAATGGAAATCGCTTAATGTTGTTGTTTTTGGTGTTTTTAATACGGTTTGAACTGGCAAAAGATTGAGAGCTTTCGTTCTTCCCGGTGTTCCTTCAAGCCCGTCGGGGTCATCGACAAACTCGCCCAGCATTTGATATCCACCGCAAATACCGAAAATATATCCCTTTGAGTGAGAATATTCTTCAAGGGATCTTTTGAATTTGTTTGTTAACCACTCAAGATCTGCCCGAGTATTTTTCGAGCCCGGTATAATCACCGCCTTAAATTGGGACAGATGAGTCGGCTCGTCAATAAAAATGGTTTGAAGCCCTTTTGTTTTTGACAGGGCATGAAAATCTGTAAAATTTGCAATATGTGGCAGTCGTATGACTCCGATCGCAGGAATATTTGAGTCGAAGTCCTTGAAATTATTACATTTTTCAATTTCAACAGAATCTTCGGCATCAATTTTAAAATGTGTATACCAGGGCAGAATACCCAATACTTTTTTGCCAGTTTCCTTTTCAATCCAGGTAGTCCCATCCTTAAACAAGTCAATATCCCCTCTGAATCGGTTAATAATAAATCCTTTAATCATATCTCGATATATTTTCGGTAAACACTTAAGTGTTCCGACAATTTGTGCAAAAACTCCCCCCCTGTGGATATCCGCAACAAGAATAACATCAGCATCTGCATATTCTGCCATGGCAAAATTCACAATATCATTGGGCATCAGGTTGACTTCGGCGCACGATCCGGCGCCTTCCAGGATGATGCGGTCATGGTGCCCAAGGCGGTCAAAGGCTTCGCACGCCTTTTTGAAATAGAACCCTTTATTTTTATGGTAATCCATGGCAACATGATTGCCGTAGACTTTCCCATTGAGGATGACCTGGGATTGCTTCTCACCTGTCGGTTTTAAAAGAATGGGATTCATATTGACATGGGGAGTAATTTTTGCGGCTTCTGCCTGAACTATCTGGGCCCGCCCCATTTCAAGGCCTTCCGGGGTAATACCCGAGTTGTTTGACATATTTTGAGCTTTGAAGGGCGCGACCTTAACCCCCCTGTCTGCAAGGGCTCTGCAAAGAGCGGCGGCAATAATACTTTTCCCGACATCAGAACCTGTTCCAAGGACAGCGATATTTTTTTTCATCATTTTTCGATTCCAACTCTGGCGGCCACACCTTTTTTATAATAATGTTTGACTTCTTTCATTTCCGTGACAAGATCTGCTTTCTCAATCACTTTGTCAGTTGCTCCCCGTCCCGTGATTACCAGTTCAACATTTTCGGGTTTCATATCTATCAATGCCAAAAGTTTTTCTTCGGAAAAAAGATTGCACATGACGGCGACATTAGCTTCTTCGGCAATTACCATATCATGTTTGCCCTCTTTTAAAAGTTCACATAACTTGAGATATCCCGCAGCGCCTGCGGCAAGATCTTCATCAGATGGTTTCCCTTTAACAAATTTTCCAAGCCCGTATTGTTCAACTATGATATTGTCAAATTGGGACAAGGCTTTGATTTCAGAGTAATCCCCTTTTTTTAAAAACTGAACAATATAGACCCTCAGGCCTGCACCAGCCGCCCTGAGGGCAAGTCCCAGGCTTGCAGTTGTTTTTCCCTTGCCCTTGCCTGTGTAGACTTGAACATATCCTTTCATATATAATCTCCCAGAAGTTTTTTTAACATCCTGTTCTGTTGCTGCATCCCGTGCCCACGTTTAAGACAGGCGATTAAAATTAAAGTTTCACGTGAAATTTTAACGCGGGTACTCAACTATTCCAGTTAACTGGCCTGATAATAGCAGTTATTGTCCTGTTTTGGGAGAAAAATTTTTCATACAGAGCAAAAGCTGATGACAAA
>JAHOYS010000045.1 GCA_019038815.1 Desulfobacterales bacterium
CCGTACGGGGCGGCACAGAGCGAATCCTGCTGGTAGATGATGAAGAAGCAATTCTTACAATGGAAAAACAGATGCTGGAGCGCCTGGGATATCAGGTTGTCTCTCGTACCAGCAGTATCGAAGCCCTTGAGGCTTTTAGGTCCAGCCCGGATAAATTTGATCTTGTGATCACTGACATGGCAATGCCGAACATGGCCGGAAATAAACTATCGGTTGAACTGATCAAGATACGTCCTGGTATTCCCATACTGCTTTGCACAGGATTCAGTGAGACCATGTCTGAAGAAAAGGCGGCATCTCTGGGTATCAAGGGGTTTATATTGAAACCGATGGTCATGAAGGCCCTTGCCCGAAAAATACGGGACGCATTGGATGAAAATAAAAATTAAAAGAGGCTTGATATGACTGGAAAACCAACTTATAAAGAATTAGAAGATCGTGTCAGGCAGTTGGAAAAAGAGTCAGCCCGGCAAAATCGTTTTGAAAATATTAACTCTGCCCTGTTTAAAATTTCAAATGCCCTTAATATCACCGACAGCCTGGACGAATTGTATGAATCAATACATAGAATCTTGAGCTCTGTAATCGACACAAAAAATTTTTATATCTCGCTTTACGATAAGTCCAAAGACAGTATTACTTTTCCTTATTGTATTGATTCGGTTGATGAATCTTACCCGCCTCAAATTGAAATCAGCAAAATAGAATCATTAACAGCCAAGGTCCTCCAAACGGGTCAGCCTCTTTTGATTACCAGGGATGAAGTACTCAAGCAGCGAGCTGAAAGCAAAAAAAAGCTGCCAGGGTGTACACCGTCAAAAGTCTGGCTTGGAGTGCCGCTGAAAACTCAAGAGAGTATTATCGGCGTAATGACGGTTCAAAGCTATAGTGATTCTGAACGTTACGATCAAACCGACATGGAAGTAATGGTTTCGGTTGCAGATCAAATTGCAGTTGCAATTGAACTCAAAAGTGCTCAACAGGCTTTTCAAAAAAGTGAAAAACGTTTTCACTACCTTGCAGATGCTACCATAGAAGCAATATTTTTTACCAAAGATGGAATCTGTCTGGAAGCCAATCAGGCTGCAGCAGATATGTTTGGTTATGATGATCCTTCAGAATTTATTGGTATATTCGGAACTGAAATAATTGCTCCTGAGAGCCATGAAATTGTCAGAGAACACATGTTGAAAAATTTATTTGATTCTTACGAGGCTGTAGGAAAACGCAGAGACGGCACATGTTTTCCCATTGCAATTCAAGCCAAGCCTATGCCCTATAAAGACAAAAGATCAGTCCGTGTAACATCAATTATGGATATCTCCGGGCGCAAACAGGCCGAAGAGGTTAACAAAACTTTATTTGCCATTTCAAATGCAGTGAATATTACTCCGGATATGAATGATCTCTTTGGGTACATCCATGATGCATTAAGCAGAATCATTGATGTCACCAATTTTTTTATTGCCATGGTAGATATTAAAACACGCACCCTGCATTTTCCATATTATGTGGATACAGGGGGAGATGAAGATTTTCCACCCATCACAGATTTTAATGAGGATGATTCCTTGACCGGTTTATTAGTTTTCCGGCGCAGGCCTGTTTTATTGAAAAAAAGGGAGCTTGAAAAACGAGCAGAGCAAAATGGCATATGGGGCCCGGTACCCCTGATTTGGATGGGGGTGCCATTAATTATTAAAAATGAAGTTATTGGAGTGGTTGCTGTCCAGAGTTACTCAGACCCCAACCTTTACAATGAACAGGATCTGCAGCTCCTTTCAGGAGTTTCTGATCAGATGGCCATTGCTATTGACCGTAAACGGTCTGAAGATGCATTGCGGGAAAGTGAGCAAAAATACAGGCATCTTTTCAAGAATGCTCCATCAGGAATTTTTGAGATTGATTTTGAAAAAGTCAGATTTGTTAATGTGAATGAGCTTATGTGCAAATACTCCGGTTATTCGGAAAAAGAATTTTTATCCATGAATCCCCAGGATCTTTTAACGGAAAACAGTAAAAACTTATATTTTGGAAGACTTGAAAAACTTTTCAAAGGAGAAATACTGCCCGGTAGCGTTGAATACAACATTGTTACAAAAAATGGCCGGGAATTATGCGTTATTTTGAACAATGATTTTATTTATAAAGATGGGAAAGTGACAGGGGCAAGGGTTGTTGCCCACGATATTACCGAACTTAAAAAAGCCCAGGAAGATAAAATAAAAGCCCAGAAAATTGCAGGCGAACATGAAAAACTGGCATTGATTGGGCAGGTTGCAGGAAAAATAGCCCATGATTTTAATAATATTCTGGGTATTATAATGGGCAATGCAGAACTGGCACTTTTTGACTGTGAGGAGAAAGAAACAGCAAAGACGCTGGAATTAATATTCGAGCAAACCCTGCGGGGGAAAAATCTGACAAGAAATCTGAGTGCCTTTGCCAGGGACCAGGAACCCAGACAGGAATTTTTCATGCTTAGTGAAAAAATCAATCTTGTTTTAGATCTGTTAAAAAAAGACCTGGAAAAAATTGAAGTTATCAAGGAAGAAAAATCCGGTGTTCCAGATCTGCTTGCCGACCCGGGAATGATCGAACATGCTGTTTTAAATCTTTTGCAAAATTCAATTCATGCCACAAGCATATCAAAAAATCCCCAAATAATCATCCGGATATATTGCCTTGATGAAAATATTTGTTTTGAAATTGAGGATAATGGATGTGGAATTCCCAAAGAATATCTTGCAAAGATTTATGTGCCTTCTTTCACACTAAAAGGAAGCAGGGATTTAACAGATTCATATGAAAAAGGCATTAAGGGAAGCGGATATGGGTTGTCCAATGTAAAAAAATATGTTGAACAGCACAAGGGAACCATTTCATTTGAATCAGAATTGGGTTCAGGGACTAAGGTTACACTCCGCCTGCCTGTCATTAAAAAAGAATTAACCAGTGAAGAAAAAATACAGATCCAAAAAGAAACAATACATTTTAAAAAGCATATTCTTCTTGTAGAGGATGAACCGACTTTATCAGATGTTTTTTACAGGATATTGACACAGGAGCCCTGCAATCACAAGGTTGATATTGCTTCCAACGGGCAGGCGGCCATGGATTTTTTTAATGAGAATGAATATGATTGTATCAGTCTGGATTATATTCTTCCGGAAAAAATTAACGGTCTGGATGTATATGATCATATTAGAAAAACAAACAAAACCATTCCAATATTGTTTGTCTCAGGAAACATTGAATTTTTAGAATCCATGAAAGAATTGAAACAAAATGATGCCAATATTGATCACCTGTCAAAACCCTGCCGGAATGAGGATTATATAAATGGTATAAATGACCTGCTCGGAAGAACAGTGGCCACAAAAAAATAGCCGGAGCATTCTTCTCAAAAATCATGTTATATAAAGATAATCAATTGCAATTTAAAAATCTATCTGTTGATACCAGCAAGGAGAAGAATACAGGTTATGGAAAAACCATCAGGAACTAGAAAAATCGCTTCATTTTTTTTAAGATTTTTAAGGGTTGTTGTTGTCCTGGCTATTGCCGTTGCATTAGCAAAATTGCTTATATCTTTAAAAGAGAAGCCTGAGAAAAAAGAGATTGTCAAAACCCCTCCCAGTGTTAAGGTAATGCTTGCAACTCCTGTTTCAAAAACCATGACTATTGATGCTTTTGGTACGGTAAAACCAAGAAAACTGGTAAAGATTGCTACAGAAGTACCAGGGAGGATCGAGTATATTCATCCGTCTTTTATTGAGGGCGGTTTGATTCATAAGGGAGAGGTTCTGATCAGGATTGATCAAAGATCTTATAAACTGGACCGGCAGACAGGACAGGTACGGATCAGGCAGGCAGACACGGATATTAAAAGCTTGAAACAGGATATTGAAAATTTAAAAAATGACATTCTGCTTTCCAAAGCCAATGTAGAACTTGCCAAAAAAGAACTTAAGAGAATCAAAGCGTTGAGTAAAAATCAATTTGCTTCAAAAAACAGCCTTGATAAAGCGGAACAGCAATATTTACAGGCAAAGATTTCCTTGCAGAATATCGGTAACCGGCTGTCTTTAACTGATGCGTTAATGGAACAGAAAAACGCGGCTCTTGCCATGGCCCGGGTTGATTTTCAAAAAGCCGATCTTGCTCTTAAAAAGACGCAGGTAAAATCTGAGTTTGATGGCTTGATTCTGGATAAATCTGTTGAAAAAGGAGAATATATTAATCCCGGCCAGGTCCTTGGATCAATTTATAAAAAAGGCGGCCTGGATGTTGATGTGAGGATTCCTTTGGAAAAAATGAAATGGATTGAAGCCTTTTTTGAGAATGGTAAAACACCGGAGGCAAAAGTTATGATGGCCAATTCTGACAGGTTACAGCCGCATGTCTGGAATGCCAAAGTCGCCCGGATAAAGGCAAAGATTGATGAAAAGACAAGAACCCTGCCCATGACGCTTGAAATATTGAATTCTGATATAACAATAAAAAATATATTTGATTTAAAACCGGGTACATTTGTTAAATGCAGTATTGTCGGAGAGACTTACGAAAATATTTTTATACTGCCAAGGTACTTGTTAAAGCGTGATAATATTCTTTTTACTGTGAATGACAATCATTTGAAAATGAAAAAGGTGAATGTCCTGAGAAAATTTGAAGATGAGATTTATATTAACGGCGGATTAAACCCTGGCGATAATATTATTTTTTCTCCCCTGCCGGGTGCCATTGAGGGAATGAAGCTCAATATCAAACAAAATGGGAAATAAAATATGAAGGCATTGGGCAAATGGTCTGTTGAACACAGGGTTTCGGTAAATCTCATAATGGTCTTTCTTATTGTGGCAGGGCTGTACACGGTTTTAAACATGAAACGGGAAATGTTTCCTCAGTTTTCCCTTGATATGATCAATATCGGGGTAACATACCCTGGCGCATCCCCTGAGGAAGTTGAAGAAGGGATCTGTATCAAGATCGAAGAGCAGCTCAAAAGCCTTGAAGATGTCAAAGTCATGTATTCTACTGCCCTTGAGGGACACGGGTCGCTAACATTGGAACTTACGGCCGGGACAGATATAAATGAAAAACTTGATGAAGTCAAAACTGAAATAGATTTGATTGACACATTTCCTGATGAAGCAGAAGACCCGGTTATAACAGAGATTAAGAACAATGATCCGGCTATTTATCTTGCCATATACGGTGATGTTGGCGAAAAAGTATTACGGGATACTGCCGAGAAAATAAGAGATGATCTTGTAGAAACAGATGAGATTTCTCTTGCAAGCCTCATTGGTGTCAGGGACTATGAAATTTCCGTTGAAGTGTCTGAAGAAAATCTGCAACGGTTCAACCTTTCTTTTGATCAGGTTGCAAACGCCGTAAAAACAGGAAGCCTTGATCTGCCGGGCGGCAAAATCAAGACAAAAGGAGGGGAGTTCCTGGTCCGGGCCAAGGGAAAACTTTATACGGGCGAAGAGTTTGAACAGATTCCCGTGGTGACAAGGGAAGATGGGACAACCATTAGACTTGCAGATGTTGCAACCGTAATCGACGGATTTGAAGATACGGATATTAAGGCAAGGTTTAATGGTAAACCTGCAGTTCTTGTTGTTGTCCGGCGAACAGACAGTCAGGATACCATTGCCATTTCAAAAACAGTCAAAGAATATATTAAAACCAATAAGGATTTTCTTCCCAAAGGCATTACGCTGGGCTATTGGTTTGATATGGCTGAAATGGTTCAGGACAGGATTGACCTTTTGCTGAAAAACGGTGTCCAGGGAATATTGCTGGTATTCATTGTACTGGCCCTGTTTCTTAATCTTGGACTTGCTTTCTGGGTGGCGTCCGGCATACCCATATCATTTATGGGGGCTTTCCTTATTCTGGATTTTTTTGGCGCATCCATCAACATGTTATCCATGTTCGGGTTTATCATGACACTGGGCATCCTGGTGGATGATGCCATTATTGTCGGCGAAAATGTCTATACACATTATAAAACGGGTAAGTCTGCCAGGGATGCAGTGATTGACAGTGTCGCTCAGATTGGTGCGCCGGTTGTGATGGCAGTTACAACAACCATTGTCGCATTTACACC
The DNA here is from genome assembly GCA_019038815.1 of Desulfobacterales bacterium. Lineage (GTDB taxonomy): Bacteria > Desulfobacterota > Desulfobacteria > Desulfobacterales > Desulfobacteraceae > Desulfobacula. Next base: position 6,122 of record JAHOYS010000045.1, read on the forward strand.
TTTGATGCATATTGAAGGAATTATGGGGAAGTTCATCTATATCATGCCCCAGACAGTGATTTGTATTCTTGCCTTTTCTCTTGTAGAGGCCTTTGTTATTTTGCCCGCTCACCTTGATCATGCTCTTACCCCTCCTAAAAAAAACAAAGTTTTGATTTACCGGGTCTGCTTTTTCTGGCTGGAATGGTTGAAAAAAGATATTTTGGATGGCCATAAATGGATTCGCGACAGAATTGAAAAAGCCTTAACTGCTTTTATCCGCTCAATCTATACCCCTGTTTTGAAATATTGTGTACGAAACCGATATTTCACTCTTGCCACGGGGTTTGGAATATTAATTGTCAGTATCGGGCTTCTGGCAGGCGGGCATGTACCCTTTGTATTTTTTCCAAAAACCGACAGCAACTGGATTGTTTCAGAGATTATATATCCCTTGGGAACCCCTTTTGAAGCCACGGAAAAAGCCATAAAGCAAATTGAGGAAGGAGCATTTGATCTCAATGAATTTTTCAGGGACAGGGTGGTTGATGGCGAAGATCTGATTGTTAATAATTTTTCCCAGGTGGGTATCATCCCCAGAAGGGACTGGAAACCGGGTGTATACGGGGGGCATTGCGGGGAAGCCTGGATAGAGGTGCAGTCGGCTTCAAAACGGCCTGATATTTCTGCACCGGAAGTGACGGCAAAATGGCGTGAGTTGACTGGAGATATCCTTGGGGTAGAACAGCTGACCTTTTCTATTATTGGCGGTGGACCCGGTGGGAATCCAATAGAAATTCAACTGGCAGGCAATGATCTGGAGCAGCTTCAACTTGCAGCAGACGACTTAAAGAATGAAATTGGCAAGTACCCGGGAACCTTTGATATTACGGATAATTTCAGGCCGGGCAAGATGGAAAAAAGGATTCATATCAAAGAAGGAGCCGGATCTTTAGGGATTACCCTGGCTGATATTGCCACCCAGATCCGGCAGGCCTATTATGGGGAGGAAGCTTTAAAAATTCAAAGGGGTAAGGATAATATAAAGGTAATGGTACGATACTCTCAAAAAGAAAGAGAATCTGAATCCAGTATTGATGACTTAAGGATCAGAACCCGGGATGGAAGGCAAGTTCCTTTGAACCAGGTGGCGGATATTGAAATGGAAAGAGGGTATTCAACCATTCAGCGGGTAGACAGAAAAAGAATTATAACGGTCATTTCCGATATTAACGAGGATATCGCCAATGCAAGGGAAATTGTTGAGGATCTTAAAAATAATTATTTAAACAGCCTTGTTACCAGGTTCCCGGGTGTACTCTATGATCTGGAAGGCCAGGCAAAAAGGACTGAAGAATCTTTGAACAGCCTGAAGGTGGGCTTTTCTCTTGCAGCAATGATTATATTTTTGCTCCTTGCCAGTCAGTTCAGGTCCTATATCCAGCCTATAATCATCATGACAGCCATTCCCTTTGGACTCATCGGTGCCATTATAGGGCACTATTTCATGAACCTTGATATTACCATGATCAGTATCTTCGGAATTGTTGCCCTGTCCGGAATTGTGGTGAATGATTCGTTGATTTTAATAAATTTTATCAATTCAAAGATCAGGGAAGGCATTTTGGTTTTTGACGCTGTAATCCAGGCAGGGCAAAACAGGTTCAGGCCGGTGCTGCTGACTTCGGTAACAACTGTCGCAGGCCTTTTCCCCCTTCTTCTGGAAACCAGTTTCCAGGCACAGTTTTTAATTCCAATGGCTGTAAGTATAAGTTTTGGTCTGATGGCAGCCACTGTTTTAACCCTTGTTTTTGTTCCGTCTTTGTATGTGGTTATCAATGATATGGTAGGGATTTTTATTTCCAGGGATGATGAAAGCGTGTCAAATGAAAATGGATAATATATTTAATAAAAATTTTTGGCTCAACGAGTGGGAGAAAGACAAAAAGAGCGATACTTACAGCGTTCATAAGGGGTTTTCTACCCGGGAATACTGGGATAGCGCGGCTTCTACTTATAATCAGAACAAAAAAGAAGTTAAGGAACGCCGGCTTAAAAAGACAATGTCATTTTTTGAAAGAAGTGGTCTTCTGTTTGACGGAATGAATGTCCTTGAAATTGGATGCGGAACCGGGATGCTTGCGATAGAGTTGGCAAAATACGGCGCACAGGTGACAGCTCTTGATTTTTCAAAGGGGATGCTGGAACAGTTTAAAAAGGGTGTCACGCCCGATATTAAAAAAAATATCACCATTCTTCATGAAGACTGGTATGAAATAGACATAGAAGCAAAAGGATGGGAAAAAAAGTTTGATCTTGTAATAGCCTTCATGTCTCCGGGAGTTGCAAGTCCGGAATCCTTTTTTAAAATGATGAGCTGTTCAAAAAAAGGATGTGCCATACGGGGATGGGCCGCAAAAAGAAATCACCCGATCCTCTCTGATTTATGGGAAAAAATCGTGGAAACAGATCTGGAAGATAAACCCCAGAGTATTTTATATAAAATAAATCTATTGTTTTCTCTGGGCTTTTTCCCGGAGATTACCTTTGATACCATTGAATGGGATCAGACAGTCCAGGTTAAAGAGGAGTTTGGCCGGCAGATGGCCTTTTTTAAAAAGGTGAGCAACAAAACTGATACTGAACTTGAAAAAATTATTCGTCCGTATCTTGATAGTATATCAAAAGACAATTATATTGTCAGGAAGCATAAAGGTCTGACGGCTACGGCAGTCTGGAAGATGAATTCAAGATACCCTTAAATCAAGTTCCGGCAGCCTTTTTTTGCCTGATTGTTCTTTCTTGATTCTCCCAATGCAGCATCAAGAATGTGTGTAAAAAGAACCGGAGTAATATTGTATTTTCGGCACTGTTTTTGAAATGACAGATCATTATATTGTATCTGACAATGGGTACATGCAGTGCAGATATGATCTGCCCCTGATTCTAATGCCGCCTTTAATTTGGAATCCAGTATTTTTAAAGACAGGTTTTTATTGGTTTCATAAATGGGATTTCCGCAACATTCAGTGCTCTTTGACCATTCAACGGTTTTAAAACCAGTGATGTTTATCAGTTCTTCAAAAATTCTGGGTGCGTGCGGGTTGTCAAACCCGGTAATAGTAAAAGGCCTTAACGCGTGACAGCCGTACTGGGTGACAATTTTTTTTTCAGGCAGTTTATGATTAATTTTCTTTTTAATTTCAAGAACTCCAATGTCATTATAAAGGAATGAAAGAAGGTGCTTGACCTTTGTTTTTCCATCCCAGAAAAGATTTTCATCTGCAAGAAGGCAATCCATCTTTTGCTTTAATCCTTTGTTTTCACGCCATTGATAAGATGCGTATTTGAGTTGTCCAAAACAGCATTTACAGGGAGTGATGATATCCAGGTTATATTTTCGGGCCAGGGCAAAATTTCTTATGGAGGAGAAAACAGAAACTTCAAAACTGGTGCTCCGGGCAGGATAACCGCAGCAGTTGAATGGAAGTTGAACCAGGTCCACCTCCAGTTTTTCCATTAAAGATTTAAAAGAGGTGTCATAGTCTTTTAAATAAAAATCTATTTTACATCCAGGAAAGTATGCAAGCTTCATAATTTATTCGCCTTGTTAGTTGCAGTCATGATTTTTAATCTGCCGGCCGTCTGGTTTGAGATGTTTCGAAGTTCTAGAATGATATCTGCAACTTTTATTTCGCTGGGACAATGTTCCTGGCATAAATAACAGGTCAGGCAGTTCCAGACCATTCGGGTTTCTGCAGCCATCTGTTTTTCCCCCAGTCTTAACAGGTTCATTATTTGCTGAGGGGTCATGTCGTTATCATTGCCGGCATAAGCAACAACGGGGCAGACATTGGTGCATATGGTGCACTGAACACAATTTTCAAAAGAATAAACGCGGCCGGCAAGATTCCGGGTCAGCTCATATGTCCTGCCGGCCTGTTTTTTCCCCCGCTCTTGAAGTGCCTTATCTTTTACAAAGGTATAATTATCCGGATATCCCATTTTTTGAAGTGTTTGCGGAAGTGTTTTCCACAATCCCTGAAGATCAATCCCCGAAGGGCAGATATCCGTACAATTGTTGCACATTGTACATTCATCATTGCCAAGCTGAAGCTGATTCAGCGCTTCAGGGTTCAGGTGTCCTGAAAATATCATTTTCCCGGCAGATTCGATTTTTGAATGGGGCAGGATCTGTTTGTTTTTCGTGATTAAAAAGTTTGGATAAACACTGCAGACCTCTGAACAGATACCGCAGTTTGTGCATGCAGCAAAGGTTGCAGGGTGAACAGACACCGTTTCTTTTTGAAAGTGTCTGCTGGTCATTTTATGTGTTGCACTTGCAAACGGAATCATTAAAATATGGAAAAATCGTGAAAAAGGAAGACAGATCAACATTAAAAATGAAAGCAGGTAATGAATCGGGTACAGCCAATTGTCTGCACGGTAATGGTTTAAAGAGTTTGCGATTTCCCCAAGATGCATGGCAAAAGTTTTTGATACAAAGGCACTTTTTATCTTTGAGTGGCAGTCAAGGCAGTATGCATCGTTTAAAAGTCTGCCTTTTTCAAGCGTATCTTCGGTAATGATGAGCATTTCTTTAAATACAACATGATAATTTTTTTCCCAGTAAGTCATCAGAGCATTAAGATCTGTGTCTTCATCCAGATCGGAATAGTCTTCAACCATTTCTAAAAACGCAGGTTCTGAGATGATTTTTACCGTTTCAAGCATAAATCCTGAAATAATCACCAAAAGGATCAGGATAATGGAAAAAATCTCTTTATATTTTGTTTTGTTCTCCCGGTTGATACGGGTTTTGAAAAGTCTTCTAAACAAAAATCCTATACATCCGGTCAGTACCAGAAAACCGGCAAGATTTCTCAGAAATTGAAAGGGATCAAGGGTGGGTTGATAGTATTGAAACAGGTTAAATGAAGTCAATTCGTCCAATGCGTGAAAAAAAACCAGAAAGGTAAAACCTGCAAATACAAGAAAATGAATTACCCATCTTGTTTTTGATGCACAAAACAGCTTTGATTGAAAAATCGTGTTGAAAAGAGCCGGTTTTAAATTTAAACTTAATTTTAATTTCGGCATCCATAAGGAGCCTCTTTTTTTTAACCGGTAAACCTGGAACAAAAGACCTGCTGCCGACAGGATTAATGATGCATATAAACTAATCTGAAACATCAATGTCCCCCGCCGCATTTTTTTTATAAAAATCATTAACCGCTGTAAATGCGCTTAAGGCTGACACACCGGAACCTGATTTGAGCCTGATCCAGTCATTGCGGGCAAGAATTGATCCGATTGCATAAAGATTTTCATAAACAACAGTCCCATCTGTGTCTACCGGTCTGAAAACATTGTCTGTTTCCACACCTGCCGTGTTAATCATGTGCCCTTGTTTTTCAAAAAAATCAAGGTGATGCCAAAGGCTTCTTTTGTCTGGTTGATACACGGGCAGGTCGAATACGGTTTCCTTGATACATCCTCTCTGGGCATGGAGACCGCTGCCTTGGAATCTTCCCGTGGCAAGAATAACACCTCTGGATTTAATTTGAGTCTCCATATTCTGATTCACCGCATTTAAAATAAATTCAGATCCGTTAAACTGCGGCGACTTAATTTTTGCCTGACTCAAAAAATGGACATTATTTTCAGCCAGTTTTTTTTCAAATGCATTTTTCAGCCGTAACCCTGGAATGGAAGGCGGCATCATTGGGATTTCAAAAATATCAAGGCCGGTCATTTTTTCCAGACGGGTAAGTGCATCAAGACTTTTATTGATACCACATACCGCAGGCATTCCCATCAATTCAACTTTATCTGAAAAAGGAGAAATCTGTGTGGCAATCTCTTTGAGAAAGGAAGAATCCTCAAACATTGTTGCAAAATATGCTGGATTCAAGTTGCCATTTCCCCCCGGCACACCAACGCTTAAAGTAAGAATATTGGGATAGTTCTTTTTTAAAACATCCGCTATTTGTCCGGCACAAAAACCCTTTAGTCCTTTAAAGTCTACAAGCAATAAGTTTGTATCATTTTTAAGCAGACAGCCTTTTGAAATAGTTTCAGGAATCATACAGGTTGGTTTGAACGTACCTGCAGAGGTGAGAACAGATCTGTTCTCTTTATCCGGTTTAATATAATTAAGTCCTGTTGATTGTAAAAACCGGGCTAAAAAATCAAAACTTTTCAATATTGCTTCCAGGCTGGTTTTTGAATACGGATGTTCAGGCATCTCTTTTTGTAACAAGCTCAGGCCTGTTAAAGGGTCCTGCAAGACTGTTCGTGAATGAAGCGGATAGACACCTAAGAAATCAAATAACCCGCTTGCAAAATAAAGTTGTGATGAATTGCCGACCTGAACCGTTTTCAAGCCGAGAGCAGAAGCGCGAGCCGCAGCAACCATGCCTGCAAAACCTGCACCAATTACTGTTATATCACATGTTATATGTTTTTTATTTTTCATTTTTAAACAAGCTCAAGGCCGAATAAACCGCAATGTATCATCTCTTTTAAAGAAGACTGGGCAAGTGCCTGACCCCATAACAAGGATTGCTCACCTTTCCATCTTTCATTTAAAAAATATTTCAGATCATTTATGCCGCTTTGATCCATAATCTCCCCATTGTCATAGAGATGTGAAAGTATCCGCATACTGCAAAAAGCCCCCTGGCAGGGCCCTTTCCCAACCCTGGTCCTGAGGGCAATGGATGAAAGATCAGGTTTCCCGCCATTGTTTTTAATTGAATCAACAACTGTATCTATCGCACTGGCCGGAACCATTTCACATTCGCAGAGAAAAGGATCTTCCAGGGTATTGGGTTTAAACGGATCATTGACTAGAACACCCGGTTCCGACCATTCTCCGCTATGGGTGGATGGCAATGGAATGGTTTTTGTCCGGCATTCCAATGAGACCCGATGTTTTTTACAGACAATATCAGAAGTTTTTTCTGCCATTAAACGATATGTAGACAGTTTGCCCCCTGTAATTGTGATAAAATTATGAACCTGGTCTTTTTCGTGATCCAGCAAAGTAAATCCTCGGCTGACATCCCGGTCATTGCCTTTCCCCATACTGACCAGGGGTCTTACACCTGCATATGCCCGGATATACCGACAGGTTTTCAGTTCGGGTATCATTTTTTCTCCCTCACTGATAATATAATCCACCTCTTTGACCGTGGGATAGATATTGTCCGGGGAATTGATCCTTACAGAAGTGGTTCCAAGGATTGAAACAACTCCGCCCGGAACCAGGATGTCTCCGTCAGTGGGTTTTCTCAGGCGGTTAATCACTCTGTTTGCGATTCTTTTACTTGTGACCAGAAGACTTCCCTTGGAAAAAATCATACTGATATGGATCCCGGCCATGGCAGCAATGCTTCCTGCCCAGGCTCCGGCTGCATTTACATAGGTTTTTGCTTTTATCTTATGAGTTTTGCCGCTGATTTGATTTCGAACCCTGGCATAAACAATGGCCTTGTTTTCTATCTTGAACGTTTCGATCCTGGTATGGCTGAGGTAACAGGCTCCCATGGAAACAGCATCGTTCATATTTTCAATGGATAATTTAAACGGATTAATGGAAGCATCATTAACTTTATACACGGCGATTGTTTCATCCGACAGTGACGGCTCCATTTGTCTGGCTTCTTTTGGATCTATTTTTTTAGAGGGAATCCCGAATTTTTTACACATATCAGGAAAATCAGCAATATAATTTTCTTTGTCCCCCCTGACGGCAACAAACAGTCCCCCGGTTTCCTCGATGCAATGACCGGCATTTTTTTTTAATATTTTCGATTCAGCAGCACACTCAATTGCTGCCTCGGGATCAGAACAGACATATCTGGCGCCACTGTGCAAAAGACCGTGATTCCCACCGGATGCTCCGGCATTCAGGTCACTTTTTTCAATCAGAATCACATTGAGTCCTCTAAGTGTCAGGTCCCTGGCAATTCCGGTGCCTGTGGCGCCTCCGCCTATGATTAATACATCTGTTTCCACAATGTCATCTCCAGTTGCAGTCAGAAGGAGTGTTTTTACCGGATGATAGTCTTTTTTAAAAATTCAAACATGAAAGTTTGAATTAATATGTTCTTTTTTTATTGTTTTTATACATTTTTTATTGTTTTTATACAAGTATTTTTGTTTATTCTTTTGATGAATTGATCTGGCTTCCTAATCCTGATATAAAATATTTATTATTTTTAATTCGGAGGTAAAAAAGATGGCCCATACTTTAATACCGGTTGACAGGCAGGCACGGATTCAGAAACTGATTGAAGAAAAGGGGATCATAAGAGTTATTGAGTTAAGCAAATTGTTTGGTGTGACAGAACTGACCATCCGCCGGGATTTTGATGTCTTGGAAAAAAAAGGGGTACTGGAGCGAACCCATGGGGGGGCTATTTTGCGCCGCCGTTTAAAAGTCGAACCCCTTTATGTAGAAAAAAATCAGAAATACCGGATGCAGAAAGAAAAAATAGGTATTGCCGTTGCCAAGATCGTTGAGCCCGGTGACACACTTCTTATCAACACCGGTTCTACCAACACACAGGTTTTAAGACATCTGGCAGGAAAAAATCTTCGTGTCATTACAAGTAATGCAAATGCCCTTGTGGAAATTGAGAATCCTGAAATTGAAGTGGTTTTAACCGGTGGACTGTTCCGCAGGCAATCAAATTCTTTGATTGGAAATTTTACCCATACCATACTTAAAAATGTTTGCGGCAGTAAGGCTGTTATCGGTGTTGATGGGATCAGCATAAGATTCGGTTTGACAACTCCTATTCAGGAAGAAGCCGCAGTAGCCCGTCTGATGATTGATCAGACTCTGGGCCCGGTCATTGTGGTTGCAGACAGCAGCAAGATAGGCGTTGTATCAAATTTTGTGACAGCACCCATAGACAAGGTCAATATCCTGGTTACTGATGCAGGCATCAAGCCGGGCGTCAAAAAAGAACTGGAGGATATGGGTATAAAAGTTATTATTGCAAAATAAAGAGCAGGCTTCTTATTATCATCTAAC
>JAHOYS010000409.1 GCA_019038815.1 Desulfobacterales bacterium
GGATCTGATGCAGCCGGCGTGATCTCAAAAGCCACGGAAATCGAATTTATCACGGGCAGCAAGGGATCTGTGTCAACAGACCTGTATGAAAACCTGGCCAGGTTCGGCAACAAGGAAGTGTCCAAGGCGATCCTGGGCGCCACGTTGACGGCGGACTCGGACGGCAAGGGCAGCTATGCGCTTGGCAATGTTCACAATGACGTCAGGATCGACCTGATCAATGCCGATACCCGGGCGATTGCATCCACTGTCCGCACGCAGCTGATCCGGCCGTATGTGGGATTTAATTACGGGTGGGATGCTCCCGTGCCGAAGTATGCGGGCCGGTTTAAAAAAGAAGATCTTAAAGACCATGCAGAGATCCTGGATACATTTGCAGACAGAATGGATATTCCTGTGTCCCATGTCAGGGATAAATATCATATTCCTGCCCCGGAAAAAGGAGAAGAAACACTACGCGCTAAATTAGCCCCTGTTTTGGCGTCAATGGAAAACACGGGTCATTACACTGCTTCTTTGTCGAGCCGTTCTAAAAGGCGAAATCTCGAACTTCTCGACATGGTTTCTGACCGTCTCGCATCTGATTCTGACGACCATATACAGAAAATGCTCAAACCCATCAAAAAAATCATGGCCGGGTCCACCTCGCTTGCCGACCTGAAATCCAACCTGGCGGATGCATTTTCCGGCATGGAACCAACCGCCCTGGGCGAACTTGTTTCAAAAGCCATGATTGCTGCAGATCTGTCCGGAAGATATGAGGTGAGCCAGGATGACTGATATCATCAAACAGATGTTTGTTGAGGGCCAGTCGTTTGATGAGGCTATTGAATTTTTCCGGCAGAAAATCAACATGCCGACACAGGCCTGGGATGATCTGTGGAAGACCATGCACACAAAAGGGTTCATGGTGGCCGGTGCAATGCAGGACGAACTTCTTGAGGATCTGCGCACGGCGGTTGACAAGGCCATTGCCGAGGGAACTACGCTGCGTGATTTTCGCAAAAGCTTTGACGGGATCGTGGAAAAATACGGGTGGGCTTACAAGGGCGGTCGCAACTGGAGAACAAAAATTATATTCGATACCAACGTCCGCACTGCCTACCAGGCCGGGCGATACAAACAGATGACAGACCCGGCCGTGGTCGAGGCAAGACCGTTCTGGGAGTACCGGCATTCCGGATCTATTAATCCGAGACCGCAGCACCTTGCCTGGGACGGGCTGGTTCTTGCCCATGATGATCCGTTCTGGGACACGCACTATCCGCCAAACGGCTGGGGCTGCAACTGCAAGGTGGTGACCCTGAGCGATCGTGACATGGCAGGGCTTGGCAAGAAAAAACCAGATACGGCGCCAAAGATCAAACACCGGGAATGGACGGACAGCAAGGGCAAGATTCACCAGGTGCCGGACGGCATTGATCCCGGGTGGGATTACAATGTGGGCCAGGGAGATAATATTTTAAAGGGGGCGGATAACAATGCATAAGATCTTACATCTGATTTCCAAAATCGACAAAGAAGAATCACAGGCCCCGGAATGGATGCTGCTGTTTAAAGCTGGCTGGGGCAAGCTTGATACCGGAGAAAAGTTTTTAGTAGATGAACAGGCCTTTGATCTCGTCCTGAAATTTATTACCGCCCAGGGCAACGAGGTTGTGTTTGATTACGAGCATGCATCGCTTGAAAAAGAGGCGGCCCCGGCATCGGGCTGGATCAAGGAGCTGGTCTGGGAAAAAGACGTCGGCATTAAAGCCCGGGTAGAATGGACAGACACGGCCAAAGAATACATCGCAAACAAGGAGTATAGATATTTCTCCCCTGTTTTTGCGGTACGAAAATCAGATAAACGGGTCTGTTATCTCGATAGCGTTGCCCTCACAAACAGGCCTAAAACATCCAATTTAACACCGATTCTGGCAAAGCTTGAACAGAGCTGGGAACGGAAAATTTACAAGGAGGAAAAGATGGACAGAGAAAAATTGATTGCCGATCTGGGGCTTAAAGAGGATGCCACGGATGCGGAAGTCTTGACAGCCGTTGCAAAACTGGGCGTCGAGCTGCCGGAGGCAAAGACCGAAACAAAAGAAGTCATCCCGGAAAAAATCACCGCAGCCCTGGATCTGAAAGAAGATGACGACACATCCACGATTGTCGCGTCTATTCATGCGCTGAAGGCCGGCAATGACACGGGCGTGTCAAGAGAAGAATTCAACAAGCTTCAGGCAAAACTGACCAAAAAAGACGCCGAGGACGCGGTGGATGCGGCCATGACAGCGGGCAAGGTGGCACCGGCCTCAAAGCCCTGGGCCCTTGCTTATGCAAAAGAGGATCTCAAAGGCTTTAACACTTTTGTTGCCAAGGCGCCTGTTGTGGTGCCGGTTGATGATCTGCCCGGCAAGAAAAACGATGATGTGCCCGGCGATTTGACGCAAACCGATCTTAAGGTCGCAAAAATGTTCGGCGTGACCGAGGATGATATCAAAAAATACGGAGGTGACCAGTAATGACTGCTCTAACCGAAGACAAACAGATTGAGCTCCAGGACGGAGTTGAAGAGGATTTTCCGGTCGCGGCAACCGAAAAGATATTTGCCGGGGCCATGGCCTGCGTCAATGCTGACGGATATTGCCTAGAAGGATCTGACACGGCCGGGCTGATATTTCAGGGCATTGCCATGTCACAGCAGGACAATACAGACGGATCTGACGGAGACCTGAGGATCGTGCTGAGACGGCGCGGGTTGATCAAGATGATTCTTGACACAGCCATTACCCAGGCAAACGTCGGCGACAATGTATTCCTGGTCGACGATCAGACCGTGGATCTCACAGCCAACGTGACTCATAATATTTTTTGCGGCATCATTGCAGGATATGTTGACACTACCCACGCCTGGATCGACATAGAGCCTGCCATCCGACAGGCAGACGTGGCCACGCATATTGCAGACGCAGCCGCAGCTCATGCCGCCTCTGCCATCAGCGGGGCCGATGCCGGCGGGTTTACGGCTGAAACCGATGTTGAGGCCATGCTCCAGGAGCTTTATCCCAAAGCACCGGTGGCCATTGCCGATCCCGGGGCTTCCGGGGCAATCCCGGTGACCAGATCCGCAACCGTGGCTCTGACCACGGCAGCGGGGGAAACCAGGACCATTGCCATACCGGCCCTGGCAGGCATTACCCTTGGTATCAGCCTGGATGTGGATGTAGGAGACGCAACCATCACGGTGGCGGCTGCAATCAACCAGACGGGCAACAACACCATTGTGCTTGGGGATGCGGGCGACACCATCGTGCTGATCGCCGTTCACCTGGCAGCCGCCCTGGTATGGCGGGTTGTCGTCAATGACGGCTGCACCCTGTCAACCGTATAAAATCAACAGGCAGCGTCCGGCGCAAGTCGCCGGCCGCAGCCTTTAAGCTTTTAGATTTAATAATTTAAACAGGAGGAAAAATATCATGTTAGTAAACAAAGCCAACCTGACTGCGGTTTTCATCAGCTTGAAAACCACGTTCAACAAGGCATTCGACGGGGCGCCCAGCGTCTGGGAAAAAACAACCATGAAGGTGCCGTCCGGGTCCAGCCAGAACGATTACACCTGGCTGTCACGCTTCCCGAAAATGATCAAATGGCTCGGGTCAAAGACCATCAAGGCGCTCAAGGCGCATTCTTACACGGTGGTCAATGATGATTACGAGGCCACGGTTGCGGTGAATCGCAATGACATTGAGGATGACACCCTTGGAATCTATGCGCCCATGGCCCAGGAGGCCGGGTATTCGTCCAAACAGCTGCCCGATGAAATTGACGCGGACTTAAAAAACAACGCCTTTGAAAACCTTTGCTTTGACGGGCAGTATTTTTATGATTCAGATCATGACGTTGCAGGGTCAAGCGTGAGTAATCTGGGCACGGCAGCGTTGTCGGCAGCATCAAACGTATTGGCAGCCGCCAGCTACGGCGCCGCCCGGATTGCCATCATGGGATTTAAGGATGACGAGGGACGGCCACTGGGCCTGATCCCGGATCTGCTGGAAGTCGGCCCGGCTCTGGAGGCCACGGCAAATGCGCTCTGCAATAATCCCAAACTCCTGGATGATACGCCAAATCCCTGGGTCGGCACGGCAAAAGTGCTGGTCAATCCGCGCCTGACATCCACAACACAGTGGATGCTGCACGTCACCACCCGGCCGGTCAAGCCATTTATTTACCAGGAAAGAAAGGCACCGGTATTTGTACAGCAGACCAACCCTGAAGCTGACGATGTGTTCATGCGCAAGGAATTTAAATTCGGCGCTGAGGCACGGGTTGCGGGCGGATACGGTCTCTGGCAATTATCCTGGGGCAGTACCGGTCTTGGATAACAGACAATAACTTTTAACCGTTGCTTTCCGGGGGACTGATTCAGCCCTCCGGAAAGATATGAGAGGAATATTATGATTTTTATTCAATCAAAAAACGAAGGGTTCCGGCGGGCAGGCGTGGCACACACAAAGGCCGGCAAAGAATTCCCGGCTGATTTTTTTACAGCTGATCAGATGAAGCGACTGAAAGCCGATCCCATGCTGTCGGTTGTGATGATGCCTGATCCGGAAAAGGCCCCGGCGCCAAAGCCCAAGCCGGCGCCAAAGCCCAAGCCCAAGCCGACGCCAAGGCCCAGGGCAAAAGGAAAAAAATAAATGTATTCAACCCTGACAGACATGAAAGAGCAGATCCCGGAAGAGGAGCTGATTGCCCTGACCGATGATGCAGATGCGGGCAGTGTTGACACCTCGGTCACGGATCGGGCCGTGGCGGATGCGGACGCGGAAATAGACGGATACTGCGGCAAGCGTTATGGCGTGCCCCTGTCTCCTGTGCCGGCCATCATCCGCAAGTTTTCCGTTGACATTGCCATTTATAATTTGTTTGCCCGGCGCCAGGGCGCGCCCGAAGACCGGCGTCTGAGATACAAGGATGCCATCAAGTTCCTGGAAAACGTAGCTCGCGGGCTGATTTCGCTGGGTGCTGATGACCCGGACGCAACACCGTCGGACGCGCAAAAACCAAAAATCTCGTTCAGTGAACGGGTTTTTTCAAGAGATAAAATGCAGGGATATTAATCATGCCGCAAACCGGACTGGCCATAGAAGTTGAAATTGATGACAAGGGCGTTATGGATCTGCTGTCCGCCACACAGGCGCGCATGCGCGACATGAAGCCCGCGTTTAAAAATATTGGCGAATACATGGTCCGGGAGCGTGAAAAGCTGTTTAAATATGAGCGGGACCCGGAAGGACGGCCCTGGCAGAAATTAAAAGTCAAAACTTATCACGGGCTGTTTAAAAAACGGAAGCGCTACACCAAAAAAGGCGCGCTGACAAAAGGGTTCCAGCGGATGCTGGCCGGCAAGAAAATACTCACCCAGGATCATCATCTTCGGCGCACGGTTTATATTGCCGGATCTGACCAGGTTGTGATCAGCCCCAGCAAAAACGCTCAGGATTACGCGGCTATCCACCAATTCGGCGGTGAGGCAGGACGCGGCAAAAAAGCCAAGATCCCGGCCCGGCCGCACCTGGGATTTAATGATGAAAACCAGCGGGAATTTATTGAAATCATCAGAGATCATCTGATGTCCGGAGGCGCGTAATGCATGAATTTGAACAATTAGAGGATGCGGCCCTGGCAGTCCTGGCTCCACTGGAAGCCGGGATTAATGTCCGGACAATCGAGGCTTATGCCGGACAGCTTGAAACCGATGATCTGACCCGGATCACCACCCGATTTCCCTGCGTGTATGTGATTGCGGACGGATTACAGACCACCCGGCGCAACAACATGGATGACAGCCGGCTTTTGCTCATGCTGCTTGTCGGCGACAAGAATTACCGGAGCAATGCAGCCGCTGCCCGGGGAAGCACCACACGCCCCGGCGTATATGCCATGTTGGAAGCGGCAAGGGGCGTATTGCACCGCAAAAAAATATTACCGGCCTGGACACCCGCCTGCCTGATCTCGGAAGAGCCGCAGGTGTATGACCCGAAAAACGGCCTGTGCCTGTACACGGCAGTATATGAATTACAGGCTATGAACAGATTATAACAATAACAACGGAGGAAAAAAAATGACACTTGTATCAAGCCCTGACAACATCCGCTACAACGGCACGGGCAGAACCTATGCCGGAGCGGTTGACGGTAGTACATTTGACGATTTGGGCGACCTTGAAAGCCTGACATTCGGTATGTCCGTCACAACGGAAAAGGTTAAAACAAACCGGAACGCGGCAAAGGCCACCATCCTGGAAGTTGAGTCCGAGCGGGATGCGACCGTCACGTTCGGCCTGCGGGAGATGACCAATGAAAATTTAAAAATGAGCCTGCTGGGCTCGGCTATCAACACGCTGAACCAATCTGCGGACAGCCTTGACATGGTTGAAAAAACCATGACAGACGATTTGTATGTCGACCTGGGCAAGCTAAACATCTTCAGTACTAAGATAACCGGCACCATTACCGGCACAATCGCTATCGGGGACACGTTGACCGGTGATGTGTCCGGCAATACCGGCAAAGTAGCCTGGACCGAAGCAGGCCTGGTGGAGCTGATTGATGTCACAGGAGCGTTTACAACCGATAGCGAGCTGACGGTCGCAACGCCGGGTGCCATCACGGTTGTCGGCATAGAGGTCCTTGAGGACCCGGTGGTCACTGATCTTGCTGCCGCAACCATCCGATATGTCAACGGCACGGATTATTCCGTTGACCCTGATTACGGATATCTGCGCAAATTATCAACCGGCAGCATCGGCGCTACCGCATTTGTAAGTTGTGACTATGAGGCGGTTGAAAAGAAATATATCTGGTCCATGTCAGCCGGCAGCGTTACCAAAAAAATCATTTTTGTTTCCGACAAAGATGATCTTGGCATTCGCACCCGCTGGACATTCCACAAGGTGCAGATCAACCTGGACGGGGAGTTTCCTCTTATCGGGGCAGGCGGCGCCATCCTCAGTATCAAGGGCACGGTACTGGCAGATACCACCCAGGCCAGCGGACAGGAATATTTCAAGGTTGAAACGATTGGATAGGCTTAAGTTTTAAGATTTAAGAAAGGGAAAATAATGAGAAAAACAAAATCAATTGAGATTAACGGCAAGGATTATATCTGCAAAGAGCTGACACCGGGACAGGTCAAGGAGGTGCTGGATGAAATTGAAAAAGCAAACGTCCACATCCTTGACCTGCTGTTCCCGGAATCGGTGCCCTGCTTTGCCGTGCAGTTGAGCACCGGGAAAACAAAAAAAGAACTGGAGGAGCTGCCGCCGTCCGCATACGAGGTGCTTTTAAAGGCCGTGGAGGAGGTCAACCCTTTTTTTGTGGCCCTGGTGAAACGGATGCTGGCCGCGGCCAACAAGATTTTAGCACAAAAGAAATAGACCTGGCCCTGTGCAGGCTTATCAGGGCCGGACACGCATCTGCAAATGAGTATGGCTGGTCTTTTTTTATTACGGCAATCGATGAATTATCA
Source organism: Desulfobacterales bacterium (assembly GCA_019038815.1). Classification (GTDB taxonomy): domain Bacteria; phylum Desulfobacterota; class Desulfobacteria; order Desulfobacterales; family Desulfobacteraceae; genus Desulfobacula. The sequence goes on from JAHOYS010000409.1 coordinate 7,516, forward strand.
GAGGCGCATCAACAACAGGAGCCGGAAACATGACAGACGACACGCTTGAGATTAAAATAAAAACAAAAGCCCTGGGCAAAGATGAGATTGCCGGGATGAAAGCCGAGCTGGAAAAGCTCGGTAGTGTCAAGTCGTTTGACAAGCTGACCGCCTCCAATAAAAAATTAAAGAAATCCCTGGGGGACACCCGGACGGAATTGCAAAAAGCTGCCGCGCTGCAGAAAGACAAAGATCTGCTGGGTGTCTCCAATATTAAAAAAGCAACTGCGGAAATCAACAAGCTTAAGGGGGCTTACACCCGGCTGAAAAAATCAGGCAAGCTGACAACCCGGGAGCTGGCCGTTGCCAAGTCCAATCTGCAGAAAAAAACCGCAAAATTAAAAAAAGAAACCAGCCTGTGGGCCGGTGCCATGAAAAAAGCAGCCGTGGGTCTGGCCGGTGTTGCAGCGGCAGGGCTTGTGGTGCTTAAGTCCTTCCAGGGTTACTCTGATTATGCTCAGAAAATGGCAGAAGTCAACACGCTTTTAGATGTATCAAAAAAACGGCACGCGGCCCTGTCAAAAGAGATTATCAAGCTGTCGACACAGATTCCTCAGACCGCAGCCGAGCTGGCAGCGGCGGAATATGATATTATATCCGCCGGCGTGAGCCTTGAGAACTCCGTTAATGTGTTAAGGCTTGCGGGCAAGGCCGCCATCGGCGGTGTTACCGACACAAAGACAGCCGTGCTGGCAGGTCTGGGCGTGCTAAATGCGTACAGCCTGTCAATCGATAAGCTGTCCGGCATCTATGATCTGCTGTTCATGACCGTCAAAAAAGGTGTGACCACCTTTCCGGAGCTGGCTGCCAATATCGGCCAGGTCCTGCCCATTGCCCGGGCTGCTGACATAGAGTTTGCCAAAGTGGCGGCGGCAATCGCCACCATGACCAAGGCCGGGATCAGAACGCCCCAGGCGGCAACGGCTCTGAAAAGCGCCATTGTGGGTCTGTCATCCCCGGCACCTGAAGCAAAAAAACGATTTGAAGAGCTGGGCATCACCTGGCAGGGCCTTGTGCCCACGCTTGAGGCCATCAACAAGGCATTGAGCACGGGCAAGCTGTCCAAGGCCGGGCTGCGCATGCTTATCCCGGACGTTGAAGCAAGGACTGCCGTGCTGGCCCTGACCCAGAATCTGGACGGGATGAAAGATACGCTCCTGGAAATGGATAATGCCTCCGGGTCGCTGATGGACGCCTACGATAAAATGAAGGACACCCCTGCCAACCAGGTTAAGCTGCTGAAAAATGAAATCTCAAGCCTGAGCACTACCATGGGCGCACTGGCAGGCTATGCAATACTGCCGGCAATGGCAGGTATGCGGCTGTTTTTACAGTCCGTCAAAGAGACAGATCCGGCCACCAAGGTGCTGCTGGCCCAAATGACAACAGGGATTGGTGTTTTTGCCCTGTGGAAACTGGGCCTGGGATCGCTCGTCCTCGCATTGAAAAGCAGCATCGGCGGCATGAAGGCAGCCCAGGCTGCTGTCGGGGGGCTGTCCGCGCAGATTGCCGCTGCCAGTCTTGTCACAAAAGCCGGGCTTGTCGTCAGCGTGGCGTATACCGGGTATCAATTATCAAAATTGATCTCGGAAATGTGGCAGCTCACCGGTGCCATGAAGGCCAACCGCGCCGAGGCAGAAAACCGCCGGCAAAGTGCGCAGAAAAATGCCTGGGCCGCCGATGTTGAAATCAAATCCAAAGAAGAATTACTGGCGCTGTCGGAACAGGAGCGCAAGGCATACAGAAGCAATTTATGGGCTGCAAGGGCGTATTATCTGCAACTGCAGTCAGCCGCCCAGCTCATGAGCGATGATGCTGTTGCCGGATTCCTGCCTCTTCAGTCTGCAAAAGGTCGTGAAAATGAAGCGGCGGCCAAAAGAATGGCCAAGCTGACAAAAAAATATGCCAAGGCTTTAAAAGACTCAGCAGATGCCGCTGAATCAGACTCCTTTAAAAAGCCTGCCGAAGCCGTTGCCGCCACCACAAAAGAGCTTGAGGACTTTGAAAAGACGGCGAAAAAAGCCTATGACGAGGCCTCATCAAAGGCGGAAGAATATGCACAGAAAGTCATTGCCTGGGAAGAAAAAATAAAACAGGCCCGCCTTTCCGCTACAGACAAAATCCGGGAGCTGGGCCGCAAGATCCTGACCGATGAAAAGGCGTGGCTCGATACCCGGCTGCAGGCCAATGAAAAAATGACGGCGGCCAGGAAAGCTTTGCGGGAAGGCGATTTCAAAAATGCTGAAAGCCTGGCCAAACAGGCAGAGAGCCTTTATTCATCACTTGCCAGAAAAGTCACAAAAGAAGATGAAGGCGGCAAGGATGTTGTAACAAAAGCATTGAAAGACACCACCAAGATCGCCCAGGGCGGTATCAAGCAGGTGGGTGAATTTCTTGAAAGCGTCTATGAAATACAAAAGAAAAAAGACGAAGAGGTGCGGGATGATTTGCTGGCACTTGCAGACGCCGCAAAGGAAGCCCTGGATGAACTGGTGAAAAAGCGGGAAGCTGAAATTGAAATCAAAGTGCCGAATCTTGAATCCATGCAGAAAAAGCTGGCCGATCTGGCCAAACCCCTGACCAAGTATATCCATGTTAAATATGTGTCTTCGGGGGCTTCCGGGTCTTCGTCAGATGCTCCGGTCAAAAAAGCTGTCGGCGGCATGATTCCCGGATTCGGCGGCGGTGATACGGTTCATGCGCTTCTGGAAAAAGGAGAGTACATATTACGCAAGGAAGCGGTTGCAAAATACGGGCTGGGCCTGATCTCAAAGCTCAACAGCCTGTCATTCAAGCTGCCGGATATTTCAAATCTTCCGAAATTTGCCGCAGGCGGCCCGGTGTTGCCCATGGGCCAGAGCCTGGCGGAAACTTTAGTGGTCAGATTTCAGGCCGGAGACATGGAAGCTCCCGTGCGGATCACTGATCCTGATTCGCGGATGGCCATGAAGCAGATGGCAAAAGAAATGAGCCGGATGAGGTTGACCTATGCCAAGTAAATTCAGGATATATTCCACCGAGATTGCAGCCACCCTTGACCCGGACAATGCAATCCCGCTGCCTGCAACCCTGATTGAATTTGATCAGGACCCGATCCATACAAGTTACAGCCCTGTTGGTTCAGGACAGGACAGAGGGACTGTGATCCGTACCCTGGGCGGGGTTATTGTCCAGGATTTCGGCGTTGAAATACAGGATGAGCGCATCAGCTTTTCCGATGTCAAAGCCATTGCCCAGGCCACGGTCACGGCGCTGCAGAGCGCCTATGAGACTGTTGACGGGCAATGGTATTTTACAGACGGATATAATTGCTGGAAAGTACAGTTCAGCCGGGTGCCGCGAGGATTCAAAGCCTGGCGCAACCTGCTGTACTCCTATAATTCGTATCATATTTTTTCGTATGATATTCAATTAATTGTTTTGACAAAGGAGCTGTAATATGCCGCTTGACTGGGATGTATTATTGGATGATGTGTCCATCAAGACCCAGATCGCCGGATTCCAGGTCAGAGAATCAAAGGGCGCCTATGCCCGTGAGCTGACTCTGTTTGCGGCTGACCCTGATTTTTATGATCTGTTTGATTATACGGCCATACCGCAGCTTCGCATTGAAATTAAAACCAAAATTGCTGCCACCTGGATTTCACAGGGCAAATTTTTTATTGAGCGGCCCGGCATCTTTGCCACGCCGGACTCCATCATGAGCCCGGGCGTGTGGGGAAGGTCCGCAACAGCTGTTGCAGGCCCGCCGTTTGCGGCAAAGGTTTCAAAAACCTGGGCAGCCGACACAACAGTGCAGAGCATTATCACTGAGATGGCGGATCTGTGCGATCTGACCGTGACATTTGATATTGATGATTACACCGTCTTTGCCAACTCTTATGCTGTTGACGGTATATATCCGATCGACGTGATATCAGAGCTGGCCGGATTTTGCGGGGGGCATGTCGGATGCACCCCGGCCGGCGCCATGGTTATCCGCCCGGAAATCTTTCATCCGGCAGCGGCAGACTACACAATCACGGATGATGATATTGCCGATATCAGTGAAAATATTGAATATCCGGAATTCGGTAACAGGATAAGGATAGGCGCCCTGGGGGCCGGGTCCGGCTATCAGGTGGATCTGGAAGCCCTGGACGATTCCGACTGCCTGCCGGCGGACGGTGTTGCAAGAGGCACGCTGCTGGCGTTTGTGACTGATAACGAGGGGGAGCCTGTGCCGGACAATACCATTGTGTCCTGGACAATCGAGGACGGCGCCGCTCTGGATGCACCCCACACCAACACAGGCAATTATCTGCTGACAAACCGCAAGCACCAGGCTGAAAATTATTATACCGTAAGTGTTGATTACCCGATTTCAGATGTCATCGGCATCTGGGCATATGCGGATAGTTATGGTCAGCATAATTTCTGGGATGATAATGGTTCTTTTGACGGCAAGAAAATAACAGTTGCAAATAAATTTTCGTTTTGCGATCAAATGCTGCGGATCGCCTATGTTACAGCCGGTTGTGCTGTAAATAAGGTCACAGCGGGCAGCGCGGCCATGGACGTTGAAGTGTCCGCAGATGTTGAAGGGGCAAAAGATACGATATCAATTTATATAGGCAATCCTTGCGCATGCGGATCAAGCTTGAATGCAAAAGTGAACCCATATGGGGCAATCTGTTTTGGTAACCTGGCGCATATTCTTGTCTGGGCAACGATCAATAATGCTCCCGCTGCGGGTTATCCCGTCCAGTTGAGGATCACGTCCGGATGCGGAGAATTATCGTCAGAAAATAAAACCTTGCAAACAGCAGAAATAATAAATGAGTTGAGTCATGTAAATAATGATATCACAGGCGTATCTCAGGTTGAAACTGAAATTATTCCCGCAGATGTTGCAAATCCGCAGGTTTATCTTAAATCAGATACGGCCAAGGCTGTTGATCTATATGCATCCCATGACGGCAAACTGATTGATTTAACCACCCTGCAGAGCGTCGGTGAAGAGGTTGTAATTGATTATCATGCAGACGGCGCCACGCTGGTGGCCTGGCGGACAATTGACGTAGACAAGGAGTGTGATTCCGAGGTCACGATAAAAATGTCAGACGGAACAGAGGCAGGATTAAAAGAGGAGGTTAATTTTAATGCTGTTGATTGTGCCGAGCCTGACGATATCCCGGATTATTCCGGTGACTGGTCTGATTATGATCCTGCAAATGATGATCAAAACAGTGATTCAGGAGGTTTTGAAGATGATGGCAATGATGCTGATAGTGGGGCAGCTCTTTTAGGGCCTTGTGATGTGACCATTTTAAATCGAGTTGTAAATATTGATAATGCTGTTGGTGAAGATGATGTTGATAATTGGAGATTTGGTACCAATAGTACTGATAATTGCCCAGAAGAAGAGCAAGAGTGGGAGTGCTCGTGTGCGGAATTATGTGAATCAGAAGTACACTATAAAGGCGGAACTTATGATGAATCGCAAACTATCCATGAGATTATTATAGCAGCCGGGGAAACAGAAGGCACTCCGGCATATAATGAAGCCTTTGAAGTAGAACAACAAGGACAATTAGATGCCTGTGTTGAAAATTGCCAAACACATCGAGGAGAATTTTGTGAGGCCTGTGATGCTGTAACAGGCCCTGCTACTCTTGTTCCTGGCGAATCTGCCGAATATGTTTGTGATGATGGTATCACTGAAATGATTACAATGCCACTTGATCAATGTGGCGTATATACTACAACTGTTGGGTGTTGTTCGGTTAATATTAGATCAACTGTTGGTCAATGGGTGGAAACTGCTACTTGTGGCCCTTCTTCTGATTGCTCCAGTGGAGGAGGACAAACGGCGGAAAGCGGTGGAGAAATTTTAGAAGATAATAAAACCAAAGTATTTGAATATGCTTGTGTAATTTGTACTGATTGGACAGCGTGTGGTAATAGTGCTGGCTGCCCAACTAATCCAGAAGAAGATTACTGTAATTGTGAAAGTCGTTGTTGTGGTTGTAGCTGTGGCGCAGCAAGGACTGCTTTATATGCAGGGGGTTGCCCAAGCGGGAGTCAAGATTTTAGTACTTGCGGGGTTTCTTCTTATACTGAATGGGAATGGCAGTGTTAATTGGGGAGTTATGAGATGAAAGAACAAAATAAACAAATAATAGCAATGCTTCAAGCTTTCGAGCAATCGGAAGTGCTAAAAGCAATTGAATTATATACTGATGGTATTAAGAATAATAACAAAAAAATAAAAGAAGAACTTAAAGAAGGTGGATGGCTTCCCCAAAAAACAAAACCACCAAATAGAGAATTTTATTTGCTTGCGGGTGCATATTGGGTGCAATCTGAAGAGATGAGGGCAAAGCGAATAAAAGAACAGATTGAAGCAATGCGACAAAACCAAAAGACTAAACCTGTTAAAAAGCCAACAAAGTATACTGGTCAGAAAATGGACTTAAGCCAAGCGGATATTAAATGCCCAAAATGCGATGCAGGAATGTATAAACAGTCAATTTGTAATGGATGTAAGGAAGGAAAGGAAGGTTTTAAAATAAGATTAATTTGTGAAGAGAATCCAGATCATGAAGTTTTGCTATAAACGGGAAAAGTTATGAGTAATATTAGATATTATATAAAGGGTAGGATCTGATGGCCGCAGTTACCTGGAATTCTGCTGATCTTGGCTCAAGCTGGGCACTAAGTAATGGTGATAGGACAGCGGCAAAGACAGCAAGTGTTTGGTCTTCTGCCAGAGCACATGATCCTAAATCAACTGGAAAGTGGTATGCTGAGGTAAAAGCTGATAATATGACAGCAACGGCAGTTATCGGCTTTGGGACTTCCGCAGCGGCATTAAATAATTTTCCTGGGTCAGGCGCAAATGGTTGGGGTTATCAAGACAGCGGGTCTCTTAGGGATGAAGGGGGTTCTTCTACTTTTGGAGACGCCTGGTATGATGGTGATATAATAGGTATAGCCGTTGATATGGATACCAATGAAGCTTGGTTCTCAAATAATGGTGTTTGGCAGGGCGCAGGGTCACCTGACCCAGCTACAAATACAGATCCGGCTTTGACTGGTATTGCGGATGCTATTATGTTGATGTGCAGTGGATGGAATGCAGTTAATATATTTACAATTTCTGCTGACTCTGGAAATTGCACTTATTCTTCTCCAAGTGGGTATGATTATTGGGATGATGGGGCAGGGCCTACAACATCTTTGTCTGATATGGCAGTGGATATAGCTGCTTTTTTAAGTTCTACGGAAGATCAAAAATTAGATATATCCGCATACTTTCAATCTCTGGAAGATCAAAAAATAGATATAAGTGTTTTAGGTGGAATAATTGAGGATTTGCAAACAGACATTCATGCTGCTGCCTGGATAAAAGAAGATTTATTATTGGATATTGCTGCATATTTTCAAGAATTAGAAGATCAAAAAATAGACATTCATGCTGCTGCCTGGGCAAGAAAAGATAAAAAACTAGATATCGCCGCTTGTGTTCAATTCTTAGAATCAATGGAGCTGTCTGTGTTGGCGGCAATGGAAAACACAGCGAATAATGTCGTGCTGGATTTATGGATTTC
>JAHOYS010000066.1 GCA_019038815.1 Desulfobacterales bacterium
CGTTTTCCAGAAACAGGCTGTTTCAATCTGCATAATGTAATATGAGGGGAAAACTTTTTTTTATCTTTTTTAAAACCTGCTTTTTCAAGATTTTCATCTAAAAGAGAGTGAATATGTTCAAGACTGCTTGCCTGCCCTTTCATATCAGACTGAATGCCTGCCCATATTATTCTGGATTTTTTGATGGAAGGGAAAACTCCTATCCCTTTTGCTGAGAGCAACAATTTTTTATTTTCTTTTTTAAATTCAAGAACTGCATTATGTATGCTCTGTTTAACATCTTGTAATTTTTTTTCAGATATGTCTCCAAGAAATTTCAATGTCAGATGCATATTTGACGGCTTTGGCCAGGAAGCCTTGAATTTGTAAGTTTTTAAATGTAATTGTAAATCCTTTAAATAAACAATCATCTTTCCTGGAAAATCTATAGCAATAAAGACTCTGATTTTTTCACTATTATGTTCTTCCTGATAAGATTTCATTTTTTTGTAGATATACGAGATTGGAAAAGCCTTGTCAACAAAGGGATACAGCTAACTGCTTAAAACGGCGTATTGTCTGCAAAACCAAGGGGTAGATTTGTTTGTTTCTATTTATAGAAACATTTTCCTTGACATAAAATAAAATTCTGGTTATTTTACCCCGAATTAAGAAGGCATACATGATATGGGAAAAAACAGTATAAATATTAAGAGTAGAGTTAATCGGTGGTGGCAAGGCTGGATAAAATTCATGCTGCCGTCAGAATAGTCGTTTAGAAAAAATAAAAAAGAATCAGGGGCTGCGGCAGTAAAATACTGTCGCAGCCTTTTTTTACGTTTAAGGAAAACAAATGATTTTAAAACAATTCCCTGAAAAACAAGAATTTTTAACTCTTGCTGAAAACTGCAATGTCATTCCTGTCTGCACCCAGATTCTTGCAGATATGGAAACACCTGTTTCCATTTTACAAAAATTTTTCAGCAAAGGAAAAGAATGTTTTTTGCTGGAAAGTGTCGAGGGTGGCGAAAGATGGGCCAGGTTCAGTTTTCTGGGTGTATCTGCATTCGGCACCATTAAAATTTTCTCGCGGAATGTTGAGATACAAACAAGGAATGAAACCAGAAAAATTGCTCACAGCAATGATCCTCTGGGCGTGATCAGGACGCTTTCCAAAGAGTTCATCCCTGCTCAAATCCCTGAATTACCCAGGTTCTGGAGTGGATTTACCGGATATTTCACCTATGAAATGGTCTCATTTTTTGAAGACATTCCGGTTACACTGCCCGAGGATATACCTTATGCCCATTTTATCATACCGGATGAAATGATTATTTTTGATAATATAAAGCAGACCTTGACCTGTCTTAAAATATGTTACCTCACTGATTGCGATAATCACGAGACTGTGTTTGAACAGGCTCAAAATGATCTTGAAAAGATGCTTAAAACCATCAACACACCTTTTATGCAGAAAAAGCAGTTTCAATCTTCTGAAGTTCACCTTGAATCTGAAACAACCCCCCAAGAGTATATGAAAGGTGTAAAAAAAATCAAAGAGCATATTGTTGAAGGAGATGTTTTTCAGGCGGTTTATTCCCAGGCATTTTCATGCCGTGCCAATGTTGATCCGATCCTGATTTACCGTGCACAGCGGTATATTAATCCTTCTCCCTATATGTTTTTCATGAATTTTAAAAATATGATCATTGCAGGTTCTTCACCTGAAACCATGGTCAGACTTGAAAATGATATCGCTACGTTAAGACCCATTGCCGGTACACGGCCCCGGGGAAAAACAGAACAGGAAGACCGGAAACTGGCTGATGAGCTCTTAAATGATGAAAAGGAAAAAGCCGAGCATGTCATGCTCATTGATCTTGGCAGGAACGATTTAGGCCGTGTGGCAGAACCCGGAACCGTCCAGGTCACCGATACCATGGTGATTGAACGATACTCCCATGTCATGCATATGGTATCCAATATCACCTGCGACATGAAAAAAGAGGTTGATGCCTATGATCTGTTCAAAGCCACTTTTCCGGCCGGCACATTGTCAGGTGCACCCAAAATCAGGGCAATGGAAATCATATCCGAACTTGAGAATACTCCCAGAAGAGTTTATGGTGGGGCCGCAGGTTATATTTCCTTTACCGGAAACATGGATTTTGCCATAACCATCAGGACAGCTGTCATGGAAGATGACAAACTGACGGTTCAGGCCGGGGCCGGGATTGTATATGATTCTGACCCCAAAAAAGAATTATTGGAATGTCAAAACAAGGCAAAAAGTGTAGAGATGGCGTTAAAGCTTGCTCTTGGCAATAATAGCGGAGGCAGATAAATGTTAGTTGCAGTGATAGATAATTATGATTCATTCACCTTTAACCTGGTTCACTATATCCTTCATACAGGTGTGGATGCGGAGGTGTTCAGAAATGACCAAGTGTCTATTGATGATCTTAAAGCGTTGAACTTAGGGGCCATTGTCATCTCCCCGGGGCCCGGCCGCCCGGAAGATGCCGGCATTTCCCTTGATGTTGTCAAACATTTTTCAGGACATGTTCCTATTCTTGGTGTCTGCCTTGGACACCAGGTTATTGCCCAGAGTTTTGGCGGGACAATCATCCATGCCAGGCAGATCATGCATGGAAAAACATCTGTAATCACCTCTGACGGAGAACAGATTTATTCAGGGATAAACAAGCCCTTTACCGTCATGCGGTATCATTCCCTGGCGGTTTCCCAGGAAAATTTTCCCGACTGCCTGACCATTACCGCTAAGACTGAAGATGATGAAATCATGGGGATCCGACATAATGAGCATCCAACCCAGGGAGTACAGTTTCATCCTGAATCCTTTATGACCAGTCTGGGGAAAAGACTGATCAGAAATTTCATTAAAGGAGCATAAGATCGTGACCTTTACCCAAAATTTAAAAAAAATAATAGCCGGACAGGACCTTGACCAGGACAGCAGCGCGTCAATGCTCACGGATATTTTTTCAGGTAATATTACCGAAGCCCAGATCGGGGCATTTATGGCAGCCCTTGCAACCAAAGGTGAAACATTTGAAGAACTGGCAGGCGCTGCCAGGGCCATGAGGCGCAAGGCAATAAGAATCCAGGCCCTGTCTAAAAAGGTTATTGATATCGTTGGAACCGGCGGGGATGCATCCGGATCATTCAATATCTCCACAACCACGGCTATGGTTGTGGCAGGCGCCGGCGTGACGGTTGCCAAACATGGCAACAGGCGGATTTCAAGCAAGTGCGGCAGTGCTGATGTTTTGGAAGAACTCGGCGTGAATTTGAATGCTGATCCTGAAATCGTTGAAGAAGCCATTAATGAGATTGGTATCGGATTCATGTTTGCCCCCATGTATCACGGTTCCATGAAATATGCCGGTAAGGCAAGACAGGACTGCAGCATCAGAAGCATCTTTAACATGCTGGGCCCCTTGACCAATCCTGCCGCTGCCAGCTGCCAGCTTTTGGGTGTCTATGCCCCCCAGTTGACTGAAATGTTTGCCCGGGCCCTGAAACTTCTGGGTGTTAATAAAGCGTTTGTGGTTCACGGGCATGACGGAATGGATGAAATCACCACCACGGCTCCCACAAGGATATCAGAACTTAATGATGGAACTATCCGATCCTATGATCTTGATCCTCTTGATTTCTTTGAAGATTATGCTGATCCAAAAGACCTTAAAGGCGGTGATGTCAAAGAAAATGCAGCCATCACGCTGTCAATACTCAAAGGTGAAAAAGGACCCAAAAGGGATATTGTCATTCTAAACTCAGGTGCTGCCCTGGTTGCCGCAGAAATAGCGGATACTATAAAAAACGGGATTGCCCTGGCAAAACAATCTATTGATTCGGGCAAGGCCGTTGAAAAACTTGAACTGCTTTCCGAGTATACCAGGGAGAATGGCTGATATGGGTGTTGAAGGCTTTTTAAAAGAGGTACTGAAAATAAAATCCCTGGAAGTATCAAAAAACAAATCCCGTATCCCGCTGAACACTATTCGCAGGGAAGCTGAGGATACGAAGCTTGCGGCAAATTTTTTAACCGCCATGGAAAAAAGCAATCCAGATGATATCGGTATTATTGCAGAGGTAAAAAAAGCCTCTCCTTCCAAGGGTGATATCAGGCCGGACCTTGACCCGGTATTCTGTGCACAAACGTATACCAGGGCAGGCGCTCGGGCGATTTCCGTTCTGACGGAATCACACTATTTTAAAGGGAGTTTAAAAGATCTTGAAATCGTATGTGCCAACACCAACCTTCCGGTTCTAAGAAAAGATTTTACCATCAGTTCCTACCAGATTTACGAAGCAAAAAAAGCCGGGGCATCTTCGATTCTGCTGATCACCACCATCCTGTCCAGAGACCAGCTAAAGGATTATATCAATCTTGCAAGGGAGCTTGGCATGGAACCGCTTGTTGAAATAACATCTGAAAAAGAGTTTGAAACTGCCTATGATTGTGAGGCAACTATAGTGGATATGAACAACCGCAATCTTCAAACACTTGAAACCGATCTTGGTGTCTCTAAAAGGATTGCACAAATTCTTCCCAAGGGCATTATTCCCGTGGAAGCCAGCGGCATCTCATCCTTTGAGGACATACAGGAAGGCCTCTCATCCAATATCTTCAACTTTCTTGTGGGAGAAAGCATTGTTCGTGCTAAAGACACGGAATCATTCATTAAAGAACTCAGAAATGTTAAGTGACGCCTCTATCATCAAAAAAAACCTTGGAAAAACACCCTGGGTAAAGATATGCGGGCTTACCGACCCTGAAAATGCCCTTGAATGTGTCAACCTGGGAGCAGATGCCATAGGACTGGTGTTTTTTGAAAAAAGCCCCAGAAATGTTTCAATACAAAGAGCCGCACAGATTTCTAAAACCCTGCCTGATCATATCTTCACCATTGGTGTGTTTGTGGATGAATCCTATGATCGCATAATGGAGAAAGTTAATCGATGCACTTTAAAGGGGGTTCAGCTTCACGGAAATGAGCCTCCTGATCTTGTAGACAGACTCTTAAAAGAAAATCTTCTGGTTGTTAAAGCTCTTTTTGCAGCAAAAGAACCCTTGCTGGCACAGGCATACAGATATGAAAATGCCTCTTTTTTTCTGATTGAATATGGAAAAGGCGGCCTTCCCGGCGGGAATGCAGAATCCTGGAATTATGAATTATCCCTTCAGTTAAAAACCAAAAAACCTCTGATTCTTGCCGGAGGACTTCATCCCGGCAACATTTGTCAGGCCATTAAAGCTGCAAGACCTGCTGGTGTAGATGTCTCTTCCGGTGTTGAAAAAAACTATGGTGTAAAAGATTTAAACAAGGTCAAGTCTTTTATCACCCGGGCCAAAAGCAGATAAAACATTTGCGCTCTATCTGATTGTTGAAATACTACTGAACAATAATATTACTCCCCGGGTAGATCTTTGCATTGGCGGACAGATTGTTGAGTTTCAGCAGGCTTGCAATACTGGTATTATATTTTTTACTGATACTGTACAGGGTTTCCCCTTTTTTCACTGTATGAAACACAGAAACCTTTTTTTCTTTTTTCACGGCTTTTTTCATCGGTATTGAACGCTTTTGTTCAGGTTTTGGTGTCACCACTGAAGTGCTTCTCTCGATTTTATCCATTCTGACTGTTAAAGAATCAAACTTGCTTGAAAATGCTGTTTCAAGCCGTGCCACCCTCTCCTTTAAGGGATCTATACCCGGCACAGTTTTTTCTTCATTGCCCTTGTCTGATCCAAAAGACTTTTCCTTAACCTCAAGCGCCTGCTCGATTTTTTCTATTCTCTTCTCAAGATCAGCAAATGATGCACTTGAAACATTTTCTGTAACAGGCTCGACTTCATGATCCGAGGATCTGAAAAAAATAAAAAATATGACAACGGTCACCAGCAGCGCTCCTGAAAGGATCAGGGCAAATTCATTTTTATTTAAAAGGGAGGAGCCAATTGTCTTTTTTTCATTAATACCGGTTTTTGATTCAGACTTACCTTTGAGTCCCATCACAACACTCCTTTTTTAATTTTCATCCACATATAAATCCCTGATAAAAGAAACAAGATATCTCTGATCAATAAATTAATATTTGCTGCAGTCTGATTTTGACTTGAAAATACAAAACAGCCGCAATCAAACTGATGTCCGCGTAAAAGATTAAACCCGATTATAAGAATAAAGCCTGAAAGCAATACATTTATCTGTAAAAGTGCCGGCCTGGGCAAAAAATTAAAAATCAGGCAGAACCCTGAGACAAATTCGATAAATGGAACGGTGATGGCCAGAATATTGATACTGAAGCCTGGGAAAAGCGCATATCCGTATAGGATTTTAGCAAATCCCGCAGGATCTGCGATCTTATGGTAACCGGCATAAACAAAGGTAACCCCAAGAATCAGTCTGATCAAAAAAAGGATGACCGTATTAATATTATTTTTCATTTTTTTCTATATTATAGCCCATTTCCTGCCACTGCCTGAAACCTCCCGGATAGACCCTGACATCAGCAAATCCCATATCTTTTAAGTTTGTTGCAAAATTATGACTGTCCATACACTCAAAACCGGAACAATAAATCAGGAGGGGAGAGTGTTGATCCGTCATTTCTAAAAGCCTTCCGATAACATTGTCAAACTCTATTAATGGGAAGGATAATGCTCCTGGCAAATGCCCTTCTTCATAAAATTCAAGCGGTCTGACATCCAGAATCATTCTCTCTTTTTTCTGGATAATCTGCCATATGGTTTCAGGGTTATTTATCTCAATTGAAACATCCGGGGAATCTGCCTTTGAAATAGCATTAACAACCCCGCTTGATGTCTGCCACTGGCCAAACAGCGCAATGCCGGCCGGAGAGAAATGATTATAGAAAAAAGCAGTTGTCACAGCAAAAAAAACAAGAAAAAAAGTGCCTTTTATCTCTTTTAAGGTCATTGTTGCAAGAGCCGTGATTTTATTTTTTTAAAATTATCAAGCCTTTGTTTTAAAATTACCAACATCAACCATTTTTCAAAAAGCCTGGATATGTTTTCTTCAGGAAGAGCTTTTTGCCCTTCATTTTCCATCCTTTTTTCCATGCGCTTTAAGCCGGCTTTAATCTCATTGGAAGTCTGGTTTGCGTCCAGAAACGAATAAGTTTCAAAGGCATCTTTGTAATAGCCCTGACTTTCATAAATTCTTGCAAGTTCGAGCGTTTTTATATCCTGACTCATGGTGTATTCCTTTTATTGTCAGATTTGTCTTTGAAAATGAGTTCATCTTCTTCAGCCATATCATGTTCCTGCTTTGCCACATGCTTGATATAATTCATATCGGTTTTTAAACTTTTTACTTCATTTTCAAGTTTTTGATTTGCAAGATCAACAGTCCGGACCTGATCTGAAATAATGCTTTCCTTTCCTTTTAACATTCTATAGTCCAGAACCCCGTTTGTTGAAAAAATAATAAGAAATAACAGTGCAATGATAACAAATATCGAAACATAAAGACCGGTTTTTTCGACCATTGTCATGATTTGTTATGTATTATTCCCTTTTTTAACAATTTCAGTTCAGGGCTTGAAATCAGGATATTCACGCCCAGGTAAAAGCCCACTCCAAAACATATGCAGCCCGCCACCCCTGTCCCGAACCAGAAAGGATTACTCTCTTTCACCAAGATAAACGCTGCTGCCTGTTTAACAAGAAAAAACATTATAACAGATAAAAAAAGTGATCTGCAAGCAGAAACAACGATCTCAAGTTTATCAATATTAATGGCCCCGGGAATATTGATAAACAAATAGACAAACCCTGCCATGGCAGATATGGAAACGGATAAAACAAGCCCCTTAAGTCCAAGGCTGTCAATAAACAAAAAACATAAAATCAGGTTCAAGCCTATGGCAATGATTCCCGAATAAAATGGGATTCTTATACTGTGCAAGGCATAATACAAGGTGACAAACAACCGAACCCCTGCAAACGCCCACAAGCCCGAACTCAAGAAAACCAGGCACTCTGCTGTCTGCTGAATGGCCAAATCATTAAAAGCCCCCCGCCCGAATAAAAAGGTAACAATTTTTTCATTCAGGGCCATTAATCCTGCCATGGCCGGAATTGTTATAAAAAACACAAGTTTTACCCCATTTGAAAACAAAGCTGCAATTTCATCCAGTTGCCCCAAGACCGCTTTCCTTGAAAACTCCGGCAAAAAAACCATGGCAGCAGAAACAGCAAAAAGTGCCAGGGGAAATTGCACCAACCGGTCTGCGTAGTAAATAAAAGACACACTGCCGACATCCAGTTTTGAAGCAAAAAATGTGGCCGTCATGATATTAATCTGGTATGAGGCCGCACCAATCATACAGGGAATCATTATTTTCATAACTTTTAACACTTCAGGATGAAAAAATTGTAACAATGGCATTTTTAACATTCCAAGGCGAATCATAAAGGGAACCTGGATGATAAGCTGAAGCAATCCTCCGATGGTAACTCCAATCGCAAGGCCTATAACAGGAATTTCAAAATAGTTTGATATCAGGACTGTAAATACTATCACCACAAGATTAAATACAATCGGTGCAACAGCAGGAATGCCAAAATTTCCCAAAGAATTCAACACGCCCATGCAAAGTGCTGTAATAAGAACAAGCCAGAAATATGGCAGCATGATTTTAAACAATATAATTGTCAGTCCATATTTATATGAAAACCCGACAAATCCCGGTGCAATAATCTTAACAATCAGCGGAGCAAAAAAAATCCCGGCCAGCACAATGAGAATCCCGGCCAGAGACAAAAAGCAAAAAAACGAAAAAACCAGGGCAACAGCTTTTGAGTGCCCATCCTTTTCCAGGGTTTTAGAAAATACCGGCACAAACGAAATACTCAAAATTCCTTCGGAAAACAGCTTCCTTGCAAGATCAAAGGGCCTGAAAGCAATAAAAAAAGCATCGCTTTGAGACGTTGTACCAAAAAACATGGCAATGAGTGCATCTCTGACAACTCCGAGAACACGACTGCTGAAAGTTAAAATGCTGATCAATGCCGTATTTTTTAATATCTTCTTCACAATTTTTCCTTGACAAAAATCGACAAATCCTATATTTTTATGAATTTGAAATATGGCAAAATTTTAAATTTAATACACTTAAACAAGGAGCAAGACCAAGTTGGCTAACCATAAATCTGCAAAAAAACGTGCGAAACAGAGTCAGGTAAGACGGCTTAGAAACAGATCTGTAAAAACCACTCTTAAAAATCTGGAAAAAAAACTTTATGCTGCAAAAGAAGAAGGCAGTGATAATAAAGATGAACTTATGAGAAAAACTCAATCTGCAATTCACAAAGCCGCTAAAAAAGGCGTTATCCATAAAAAGACTGCTTCCAGAAAAATTTCAAGGCTATTCAAGGCCATGAATGCATAGCATTCATTGATTTTTTTATTTTTGTTCAACCAGCTAAGACAGGCTTTGCATTTATAAGATGTAAAGCCTGTCTTTATAGTTTCATTCTAGAAATTAATCATCATTTTACTGATTAATTTTTCAGCACTTCTTGCGGCAATTTTTTCCACAGCCTCTCTTTTGTTACTCTCATCAGTAATTTTATCTTCAGATACAGTGTATTCTTCATCTGAAGTAAAATCCTTGACAGACCAGATCACGTCTCCGTCCTTGTTAGTAAGTTTCAGATCAACTGTGGCGGTGACCCTTCTTTCTATCACGGATTCCGTGGTTGAACGTGACAAAGTAGCAAAGGTGATCGACTTGATTGTTCCTTCAAAAACAGCCGTTGCCTGGGATTCATCTACAACTTTAGTGTCTGTCTTCTGAAGAATCTCCCTGATCAAGGCATTGGTAAATGCGATGCCTGCCCCTGTTTCAGAACTTTTATTTTCCAAAACCTTTACAGCGACACGTGTCACATCGTTCTTAATATATCCGCCGCCCTCAAACTGGTAACCGCAGGATGCAAAAAATGCAAATACACAAACAAATAAGACCCATTTTAAATTTTTCATATCAAACCACAATATTTACAAGTGTTTGTTTTTTTCTGATCATAATAACCTTTTTGGGTTCTTTATCACCCATATGTTTTTTGATCTTTTCATCAGCCAGTGCTGTTTCTTTGATCTCAGACTCTTTGCTTTCCGCATTGATTGTAAATTTTGATCTAAGCTTCCCATTTACCTGGACAACAACAAGGACGTCATCAGCTTCAAGAGAATCTTTTCTGTATTCAGGCCAGGACTGCTCTATAATTGATCCGGTTTTGCCTGATCTTTTACCCAGTTTTTTAAAAAGGTCTTCACAAAAATGCGGAATAATTGGAGACAGCAATAACAGGGTATTCTCAAGACTGAACAGGACCACTTTTTTCAACTCGACATCGGCGGAATCAAGATCAATTACGTATAAAGCGTTTACAAGCTCCATTACAGCAGAAATAGCCGTATTAAAATGAAAGCTTTTATCAATATCATCCGTGACCTTTTTTATGGTCTGGTTTGCCTTGATATAGAGATCTTTGGCCTGCGCCGATGACAGGTCGGAGGCTGCGCCGGTAAAGGGCACCTCGGACGCTTCAATCTTTTCCATGCATTCCATGGCAAGGCGCCACACCCTGTTTACAAATCTGTTACTGCCTTCAACCCCGTCCTCACTCCATTCAAGATCTCTTTCGGGAGGAGCTGCAAACAGGCAGAACAACCGGGTTACATCAGCACCGTATTTTTCAAGCAGCTCTTTGGGATCGACCACATTTTTCTTGGATTTGGACATTTTAATAACCCGTCCGATCTCTACATCACTGTTGCATCTTGTACACACAAGATGGCCCTCGGCCTTTTTGACCGCTTCTTCGGGATAGAGAAATCCATGTTCGGGACATGTCATGGTCTCCTTGCAGACCATGCCCTGGGTAAGCAGTCGCGTAAAAGGTTCTTTAAAATCAATCATTCCAAGAGTATTTAATACCCGCATAAAATACCTTGAATATAATAAGTGAAGTACCGCATGTTCTACCCCGCCGATATACTGATCCACGGGAGCCCAGTATTTTACAGCCTCAGGATCAAACATGCCGTCTTCATATCTTGGCGAACAATATCTCAGATAATACCATGAAGACTCCACAAAGGTATCCATGGTATCGGTATCTCTTTTTGCATCCTGCCTGCCGCATTCAGGACAAGTGGCCTTTGCAAAATAATCAAGATCCGGCAAGGGAGAGCCCCCTTTTTCAAGAAGACTTGCATCTTCAGGAAGTCTTATGGGAAGATCTGATTCAGGCACAGGAACCACACCGCAGTCCGGGCAGTGAATAACAGGAATCGGTGTTCCCCAGTATCGCTGCCTTGAAATTCCCCAGTCCCGTAATCGGTAGGAAACAGTCTTTTTAGCCCTGCCCTTTTTTTCCAGCCAGTCTGTCATGGCATCCATGGCCTCTTTGCTGCCCAGCCCGTTAAATTCACCGGAATTCACCATAATACCAACACCTGTGTAAGCTTCTTCCATGGTGCTTCCGTTAAAATTCTCCCCTTCCGGCTGAACCACTACCCTGATTTCAAGTCCATATTTTTTAGCAAACTCAAAATCCCGCTGATCACCGGCCGGCACTGACATGATAGCGCCGGTCCCATATTCCATTAAAACGAAATTGGCTGTATAAACCGGAATCTTCTCGCCGGTTGCAGGATTAATACAAAAGGCCCCGGTGAAGACACCTTCTTTTTCATATTTTTCTATTCCTTCGGCAGATCTTTCCTGGCTTGATATCTTCTGGACAAAGGCCGCCACTTCCTCTTCCTTCTTGGTCCCTTTTGAAAGGGTTTCAACCAGCGGATGTTCCGGAGCAAGGCACATAAAAGTTGCACCGAAAACCGTATCCGGCCTTGTGGTGAAAACCACAATATCTTCATTCCTGCCATCAATTTTAAATTTTAATTCAGATCCAACACTTTTACCAATCCAGTTTTTCTGCATGACAGTTACTTTGTCGGGCCATCCAGGCAGTTTATCACAATGAACAAGAAGGTCTTCGGCATAATCTGTTATTTTAAAAAACCACTGCCACAACTTTTTTTGCTGAACCGTTTGAGAGCATCTCCAGCATTTATCCTGCTCAACCTGTTCATTGGCGAGAACCGTCTGGCATTTCTCACACCAGTTCACAAATGACTCTTTTCGATAGGCCATTTTCTTTTCCAGCATTTTAAGAAAAAGCCACTGCTCCCATTTATAATATCCCGGATGACAGGTTGCTATTTCACGATCCCAGTCATATGAAAACCCCATCTTTTTAAGCTGGTCCCGCATGGCGCTTATATTATCATAAGTCCAGGCAGCAGGATGGGTATTATTAGCAATGGCTGCATTTTCAGCCGGCATGCCAAATGCGTCCCAGCCCATGGGATGTATAACATTATAGCCTTTCATCCGTTTGTATCTGACAACCACATCACCAATGGTATAATTGCGCACATGACCGATATGTATTTTACCGGAAGGGTAAGGAAACATCTCTAACAGATAATATTTTTCTTTTGATGAATCTTCATTGACTTTAAAAAGCTGATTTTTATTCCAGTATGCCTGCCACTCAGGTTCTACCAATTCAGGATGATACCGCTGTTCCATTAAATTTACTCCTTGTAAAAGCTTTCCATATGTTGAATTAACATTTCTTTATTTGAATTTTTATAGATGCCACAATCAAACGTAAATAGCAAGAAAATCAAGAGAATTCTGCCTTTCAATTTTTCTGTTCTTGTTTCATTTTATAATTTTTGTTATTTTTAAAAGCTTTATTATACTCAAAACCGGAGCTCAATCAGGGAGATTATCATGAAAGATAAAGGAAATCCATTCTCTGGACCAAAGGGTAATTGATGTTCACTCACATAATGGTTGCAAAATTGCAACCATTCGATTTAAGATAGACCCAAAAAAATAAAAAACACTGGGCTGAAAAAATGATAAAAAAAAAAATGGCCGGACCGCTTACTGAGGATACCACCAAAATTATTCTTGAAAGTATCTCAGATGGTGTT
Source organism: Desulfobacterales bacterium (assembly GCA_019038815.1). GTDB lineage: Bacteria > Desulfobacterota > Desulfobacteria > Desulfobacterales > Desulfobacteraceae > Desulfobacula. The sequence goes on from JAHOYS010000066.1 coordinate 13,056, forward strand.
TTTACAATAGATTATAATTGGAAAATCACATCTTTTAACCGGGCAGCAGAGGAGATAACCGGCATCCTGCGCAAAGATGCCATTGGGCGGCATTGCTGGGAAGTCTTTCGCTCCAATATGTGTGAAGAAGACTGTGCGCTCAAAAGAACTATGGAAGAAGGCCGCCCCTTTATTAACTCGTCCGGCTATATTATTAATATCGAAAAGAAAAAAATTCCCATCACAGCGTCCACTTCTCTTCTGATCGATAAAAACAAAGATGTTATCGGCGGGATTGAAACTTTCAGGGATCACTCCCTTGTTGAGCAGCTCAGAAAAGAACTTTCAACAAAATTTAAAGTGGAAGATATTGTCAGCAGCAGTAATGCCATGAAAAATATCTTTAATATCCTGCCCCAGATATCTGACAGTGATTCTTCGGTGCTGATAGAGGGAGATACCGGCACGGGAAAAGAATTGTTTGCACGGACCATCCATAATATGAGCCAAAGAAAAAAAAAACCATTTATTGCCATAAATTGCGGGGCACTTCCTGATACACTTCTGGAATCCGAACTGTTTGGATACAAAAAAGGGGCATTTACCAATGCCATGAAAGACAAGCCCGGCCAATTTGCCCTTGCCAATGGCGGCACTATCTTTCTTGATGAAATCGGAGATACGAGCCCGGCCTTTCAGGTCAGCCTTCTTCGGGTTCTTCAAGACCATGAATTCACCCCCCTTGGTGCCCTGGCTAATGAGAAAACCAATATACGAATTATTGCAGCAACCAACAAAGAGCTTTCTGATCTTGTCTCGAAAAACCGATTCAGACAGGATCTCTATTACCGGATTAATGTTATCCGGCTTTCCTTGCCGCCGCTTAGACATAGAATGGAAGATATTCCCCTTCTTGTGGATCGGTTTATCCAGAAAATGAATATCCGTCAGGGAAAATTTATCCAGGGAATTGACAAAAAAGTCCTTCGGGCATTTATGTCCCATGAGTTTCCAGGCAATATCCGGGAACTTGAAAATATCATTGAACATGCATTTGTACTCTGTTCCGAGGGCTATATAAAACTGAATCATTTACCCGGATTTTTATCCCTGCCATCCAATATCAATGAAGAGACAGATAAAGATCCTGTTAAATCAGCACAGATAAAACTCATCACCGATGCCCTGGTACGCAATAATTATAACCGCAGTGCTGCAGCTAAAGATCTGGGTATCCATAAAAGCACCCTTTTCAGAAGGATTAAGAAGCTGGGAATGATCTTATAAAAACTGCTCTTTTTTTTTATTGCAACGCTTGCAACGGGAATCGTCTTACTTTTGCGACCTTTTCCATGATCCCCATTAAACCATCTGACTGTCTTTTTTGACTTAACCAATTAATATTTAAAGACATATGATCAATTCAACAAAAAAATTTCATTCAGGCACATGCTTTGCAATCCTATGATGGCAGAATAAATGGAGGATATCATTGAAAATAGCCATAACAGTTTGGGGCAACAGGGTTTCTCCTGTTTTTGATGCTGCCGGCACACTTTTTGTCGCACATATTGAGAATCAGACGATTGTCAAAAAAAGTTATACGTCCTTTAATCCTGCAATGCCTTCCGATCTTGTAAAACTGCTGAAAAAAATGCAGGTTTCCATTCTGGTATGCGGTGCCATTTCTACGAAACCTGCCGACTTGATCGTTGGGAGCGATATTAAACTCATCTCTTTTGTTACAGGAAATGCATTAAAGCTTATCGATGATTTTGCCCATAAACAGACAATTGAAAAAACATTTATGATGCCTGGATGCAGCAAGCAATACTGCTGGCGTCAAAACCCAAAAAAAATCCTTTCCAATATCTGATCTACACAAAACTCTG
>JAHOYS010000393.1 GCA_019038815.1 Desulfobacterales bacterium
ACCCATGGTATCTGTTTCTATTCTTGTCTTCATTTCACAATAAATCTGCGTAAAAATCATTGCCTTTATCATCAACAATGATAAAGGCGGGAAAATTTTCCACGGTAATCATATAGACTGCTTCCATGCCAAGTTCTTCATATTCGACCAGCTCGACCTTTTTAATAAAATCTTTTCCAAGGCGTGCAGCAGGGCCGCCCGGGGAACCCAGGTAAAATCCGCCGTATTCCTTGCAGGCATCGGTCACCTGCCGGGTTCTGTTTCCTTTTGCCAGCATGATCATGGAGGCGCCCTCTTTCTGAAAAACGGGCACATAGGGGTCCATTCTCCCGGCAGTAGTTGGGCCGAATGCTCCGGAAGCTTCTCCATCAGGTGTTTTAGCAGGACCTGCATAATAAATAATATGGTTTTTCAGGTAGTCCGGCAGACCGTTGCCTGCTTCAAATCGTTCCATGAATTTTGCATGGGCAATATCTCTTCCCACGATGATTTTACCGGTTAAGGAGAGCCTTGTGGCAACAGGATATCTGGAAAGTTCAGCCCGGATATCGTCCATGGGCCTGTTCAGATCAATCTGCACAGCCTGTTTCATTTCAGGTTCTTTTTTGGGCAGATATTGGGCTGGATTTTCTTCTAATTGTTCCAGAAAAATCCCATCCCCTGTAATTTTTCCCTTTATCTGGCGGTCGGCAGAACAGGAAACCCCAATACCAACAGGACAGGAGGCCCCGTGTCTTGGAAGACGAATCACCCGGATATCCAGAGCAAAATGCTTGCCCCCGAACTGGGCACCAAGTCCAAGTTCATGGGATCTTGTAAGCACCTTTTCTTCCAGATCCTTGTCCCTGAACGCATGGGCTGTCTCACTGCCCTTTGCAGGCAATGAATCCAGATATCTTGCCGAGGCCAGTTTCACGGCTTTTAAATTGAGTTCCGCCGAAGTTCCACCGATAACAAAAGCAATATAATATGGCGGGCATGCTGCTGTTCCAAGACTCCTCATTTTTTCCAGCATGAAATTTATCAGGGTCTCTTCAGAGTTCAATACTGCTTTTGTCATCTGAAAAAGAGCTGTTTTATTGGCTGAACCACCGCCTTTGGCCATGAACAGGAACTTGTATGCCCCTCCCTGCACAGATGCGATATCGATCTGGGCCGGCAGGTTGGTCTTGGTGTTCACTTCCTTATACATGGTCAGTGGTGCATTCTGAGAATATCTTAAATAGTTCTCTGTATAGGCTTGATAAGCACCCCTGGACAATTCCTCTTCATCATCCGTCCAGGTCCAGACCTGCTGACCTTTTTTTGCCATCACAATGGCGGTTCCCGTATCCTGGCACATGGGATAGACCTTTTCAGAGGCAATAACAGCATTTTTCAGCAATTCCAGGGCCACATACCGGTCATTGTCGCTGCTTTGGGGATCATTAATGATGTCCCTTAGCTTTTCAAGATGTTCAGACCGGTAAAGATGGGCAACGTCTTTAAAAGCCTGGCTTGCAAGCAGGGTTATGGCCTGCGGTTCTATCATGAGAACCTCTTTTCCCTCAAACTCTTTTATCCTGACATGTTCTTTGGTGAGAAGACGATATTGGGTTGTATCCTCTCCCAATGGAAACATGGTCTCAAATTTAAATTCACTCATCTTTTTTGCCTTTCCTAACTATCTTATAAAAGCCATCTTTCTTCGAAGATATGCAATCTGGGTCTGGTGCGGAAGGTCCTTGGGACAATAATCTTCACATCCTAAAAGGGTCATGCAGCCAAACACGCCATCATCATCCCCAATAATTTCATAGAATTCTTCATCAGACCGTTTGTCCCGTGGATCCAGAGCATACCTGGCAAGCCGCATGAATCCGACAGCAGAAAGAAAATCAGGTCTCATCCGTTTGGTTGCACAGGCAGATACGCAACATCCGCATTCCACGCATCGTTCAAGCTCATAAATCTCATCTGCCACATCCGGATCCATGCGCTCCTCAAGTTTTTCAAAATTGACTTCATCTGCGTATGCGTCATGAATCCAGGATTCCACCCTTTCAGACATGGCCCGCATGAATTTTCCCGTATTGACTGAAAGATCTCCGATCAGCTCAAATCCCGGCAAAGGCAGCAGCTTAATCTGACCGTCTTCATAGTTTGAGGTAAGTGTCCTGCATGCAAGGGTCGGCTGTCCGTTGACAATCATGGCACAGGAACCGCAGATTCCGGCCCGGCAGACAAAATCAAACTGCAGGGACGGGTCCTGGTGTTCGCGGATATCATTCAATGCAATAAAAATTGTCATCCCGGGGGCTTCAGTGATCTCATAGGTTACCATGCGAGGCTTGTCACCCTGTTTCTGGGGATTGTATCTAAAGATTTGAAATTTTAAGACTCTTTCTTGATCACTCATTATTTAAACCCCCTGCCTATACGCTCATTTTTACCTTTGAATTTTTCCGGAATCGGGATTGGATTGAGAAGCTCCTGCAACTCAAACCTGTCTGCTCCCGGGTTGGCCTTTTTGATGTCTTCAATCTCCTGTTCCCGCTTAGGTGTATCCGGGTGATGAACAGTATTGTCCACACCATACCCCCTTGATCCCGGAGGCATTTCCATTTTCATGACATCCAGGTCTTCATAGGTAACCTGAGGAAGATCTGCGGAATCATCTTTCCATGTGGTAAGGGTTCTTTTTAACCAGTCCCTGTCATTTCTTTCCAGATAATCTTCTCTTGCATGAGCACCGCGGCTTTCTGTTCTCAACATGGCTCCATAAGCGACACACTGGGCAAGTTTGATCATTTTAGGCACTCTGATGGCTTCCACAAGTTCAGGATTGGAAGAGCTGATCCGATTTCTCAAAGCAATTCTTTTGGCTCTCTGGTTTAAAACCTTCAACTCTTCAACTGCCTGTTCAAGATCTTCACCATTTCTGAAAATACCAACCTTGTCCATCATGATCTTCTGCATTTGGGCCTTTAACTTGAAGGGATTTTCACCAAAATCTCTTACCAGAAGATCAGTAATTTTCTTTTCTTCTCGTTTCATGAAATGCTGGATGGTGGATGTACTCACATTCAATGAATTTTCACTACAATAATCTGCAACATATTCTCCCACAATCATCCCTGCCACAACCGTTTCAGCAACAGAATTGCCACCCAGCCGGTTAAATCCGTGCATATCCCAGCAGGCAGCCTCACCAGCAGAAAAAAGACCTTTAAGTGTTGGGCTTTCACCGGTGGGTTTGGTTCTGATTCCGCCCATGGAATAATGCTGAGTCGGTCTGACCGGGATATACTCTTCAACCGGATCAATTCCCAGGAAGTATTCACAGATTTCTTTGACTTCCCTTAAATTCTTTTCAATATGTTTGCGGCCAAGCAATGTGATATCCAGCCATAGGTGGTCGCCATAACGGGATGGAATACCCTTGCCTTTTCTCATATGCTCGGTCATTCTGCGGGACACAACATCCCTTGATGCCAGTTCTTTTTTATCCGGTTCATAATCCGGCATAAACCTGTATCCATCCTTGTCCAGCAGCAATCCGCCGTCACCTCGGCACCCTTCAGTAGTGAGAATACCAACCGGTACAATGGCTGTGGGATGGAACTGAACCGCTTCCATATTCCCAAGCGTTGCGATTCCTGTCTCAAGAGCAATGGCATTTCCAATCCCTTCAGAAATAACAGCGTTAGTGGAAATAGCATAAAGCCTTCCGTAACCGCCGGTTGCAATAGTAGTTGCCTTTGCCACATAGGCGATGAGTTTACCTGTGATAAGATCTCTTACAATGGCACCATAACAGACCCCGTCTTCATGGATCAGGGCAATGGCTTCTTTTCTCTCATGAACCGGAATACCCATCTGGATGGCCTTGTTATCCATGGCATAAAGCATGGTATGACCGGCCCCGTCAGATGTATAACAGGTTCTCCATTTCTTTGTGCCTCCAAAGTCCCGGGCTGTAATCAGGCCATGCGCCTCATCTTTTTCAGTAATGGTGACTTTTTTACCATTAATAACAACCTCATGATCTCCGCGCCTGACCCTTGACCAGGGAACACCCCAGGCAGATAACTGCCTTATGGCCTTGGGAGACGTGTTGACAAACATTCTTGCCACATCCTGATCACATCCCCAGTCACTTCCCTTTACCGTGTCTGCAAAGTGGATTTCTTCATCATCCCCGTCACCTTTAATGCACGCACCAAGGCTTGCCTGCATACCGCCCTGGGCAGCAGCAGAATGAGATCTTTTAGCAGGAACCAGAGACAGGACAATAGTATCAAAACCCCTCTGCATGGATGCAATGGCAACTCTAAGCCCTGCCAGCCCGCCGCCAATTACAAGTGAATCTGTATATATGACTTTCATTTAGGTTACCCCTTATCATGTGTTACATCAGCTGGTTGAGCTTCTTTTGGTTCCTGAACCTGTTCAACTGCCGTATCATGTTTAGTATATCTTTCACCGACTCTATCCCTGTGATTGATGCCAATCACAATAAAAACCAGCAGTGCAAGAATACCAACGGTTAAAAAGAAAATGGTCAATTTGTTTTTAAGTGCTTTCAATTTTTTTCTTGATTTCCTGGCATCTTGACCACTGAACCACCCCCATTTCATGCAAAGCCTGTAAAGCCCGATGGTGCCGTGAAGTTCGACACAAATTAAAAGAATCAGGTAAAGGGGCCACATATTCCCTGAAACTATCCTGTCTGCAGAAAGATAAGGATCAATGGAGCCGGGATTTGTCAGCATGATATAAAGGTGAACCGATCCTGCAAAAAACATGATAAATCCGGTAACCACCTGGATATACCATAAATTGGTATCTGTATGATTCATCATCTGCATCTGGTCTCTCATGATCCGATGCTGTTTCCACGAAATGGGAAATTTTCTGACCCCCAGCAGCGCATGGATGATAAAAAGTGTAAATACAATGAGAACGGCAAAAAATACAGCTATGGGAAAGCCATGCCCGGTATCGGACAAAAAGGCAAGTTCCATTGTTTTTGCTACAAAATTAAAAGAGCCTTTCCCGAGTATGATGCTGCCTACCAGAAGCATATGCACCCACATGAACAGACCTAATATCAGGCCGGTTCCGCTCTGGGCAAAATCAAGCCTTGCGGGCATTCTGCTCTTTTTTTTATTTGATTCGATAATATAACTATCCAATTTTTTTAACCTCCTTTAGGTTATTTAAAAAATGCTTCCTTACAAATCCGACCGATCTGTCCTAAATTTTCACAGACATGAATTCCATTGTCTTTAAATGCACGAATTTTTGCTGCACCTGTACCGCTGGAGCCTGAAATAATGGCCCCGGCATGCCCCATCCTCCTGCCGGGAGGCGCGGTAAGGCCGGCGATAAAACCGACGACCGGTTTGGTCAGATTTTCTTTAATATAAATAGCTGCTTCTTCTTCTGCACTTCCACCGATCTCTCCGACCATGACAATGCTTTGGGTTTCATCATCATTTTGAAAGGCATCAAGTACATCTATGAAATTAGTTCCATTCACAGGATCACCGCCGATACCAATGCAGGTTGACTGGCCCATGCCAAGCTTTGTCAGCTGGTCAACCACCTCATAAGTAAGCGTTCCTGATCGAGAAATCACACCTACATTTCCTTTTTTATGAATATTGCCCGGCATGATACCGATTTTGCACTCATCCGGTGTAATGATCCCCGGACAATTGGGCCCGATAAGCCGGCAGTCCTTTGTGGCAAGAAAATTCTTTACTTTGACCATATCCAGGATAGGAATCCCTTCTGTAATGGTCACAATCAGATCCACACCAGCGTCTGCGGCCTCCATAATGGCATCTGCCCCGAACGGCGGTGGTACAAAAATCAGGGATGCGGTAGCACCGGTTTCTTCAACTGCCTGCCGAACCGTATTAAACACCGGCACATCATCCATTTTCTGCCCGCCTTTACCCGGCGTTACCCCAGCCACAATCTTTGTTCCGTATGCTATACACCCTCTTGCATGGAAACTGCCCTCATTGCCGGTAATCCCCTGTACAAGGACCTTTGTGTCTTTATTTATAAATATACTCAATTTTTGATCTCCTTTAATTGACTGCAGCAGCAATTTTCCCGGCTGCATCGGAAAGGTCAACGGCACTGGTCAAATTGAGCCCTGCATCGTCTAAAATTTTCTTTCCTTCATCCACATTTGTGCCTTCCATGCGAACCACAACAGGGATATTGATACCTGTTTTTCTGGCAGCATCAACAACACCCTGGGCAAAAATATCACACCGCAATATGCCGCCAAAAATATTGACCAGAAGCGCTTTGACCTTGTCATCGTCAAGGATGATCCTGAATGCATTTTCAACCTGTTCAGAACTTGCTCCGCCCCCTACATCCATGAAATTGGCCGGCGTTGCCCCGGCATTCTTGATGATATCCATGGTGGCCATGGCAAGTCCTGCACCATTCACAATATTTCCTACATTTCCATCAAGATTGATATAGTTTAAATTAAATTTTGATGCTTCGATTTCCAGGGGGTCTTCTTCATCAGGATCTCTTAAGCCCATCAGGTCTTTGTGACGGTAAAGGGCGTTGGAATCAAAATCCACCTTGGCATCAAGTGCCAGTACATTGTCATCCGAAGTTAAAATCAACGGGTTGATTTCAACCAGGGAACAGTCATTGGCAATAAAGAATCTGTACAGGTTGGATAAAAGCTGTGAAAATTGTTTCATGGCAGCGCCCGGGAGTTCGAGTCCGAACCCGACCTGTCTTAACTGATAACCCTGAATCCCCATTAGCGGATCAACATGAACTTTTATGATTCTTTCAGGGGTTTTGGCAGCCACTTCTTCAATGTCCATGCCACCATCCCGGCTTGCCATAATCACAATTGAGGCTGTGGCACGATCCACAAGAAGGCTTAAATAAAGCTCTTTTTCAATTTTCTGACCTGCTTCAACCAAAAGTTTTTTCACAAGTCTGCCTTCCGGACCGGTTTGGTGGGTGACAAGGGTCATGCCAAGTATCTCACTGGCCAGGGTTTCAACTTCTTCCATGGAAGATGCAAGTTTTACGCCCCCTCCTTTGCCCCTGCCGCCTGCATGGATCTGGGCTTTAACCACCACGGGAAACCCGCCTAAGTTTGAAGCAGTCTTTTTTGCCTCATCCACAGAAAACGCAACATTCCCGTCAGGGACAGGAACATTGTATTTTCGAAACAATTCCTTTGCCTGATATTCATGTATTTTCATTTAATATTCCTTAAAATAAATTTTATAAGTATGACAAAAGCACTTCAGCTGCTGCTGAAGGCGATATTTTTTCATTTTCTACCTGTCGTGAAATAGTCGGAATTTTTTTATTAATTTTTTCATTATTTTTAAACCGCTGTTTTAAAGCATCTTCAACCAGCGTCCACATCCATTCCAGGGATTGTTTTTTCCGCCGTTGCTTAAATTCTCCTGACGCTTTAAATTTTTCATTATGATCAAGAACAGTTTTCCAGACATTTTTTGTGCCGCCCTCAGCAAGAGATGAGCAGGTCAAAACAGGTGTGGACCAGGTCGGTGTTTCAGGGCTGATAAGGTGCATGGCCAGTTCCAGGCCCCCTTTGGCTTTTTCAACGGCCTTAAGGTTATCTCCGTCAGCCTTGTTAATGGCAATACCGTCGGCAAGCTCCAGTACCCCTTTTTTTATCCCTTGAAGTTCATCACCGGCTCCGGCAATCATCAGAACAAGGAAAAAATCCACCATGGAGGCCACACTGGTTTCAGACTGTCCAACTCCTACGGTTTCCACAAGGATCACATCAAACCCGGCTGCTTCACAGACCAACATGATTTCACGGGTTTTAGCTGCTACACCACCTAGAGTTTCTCCTGCGGGGGAGGGTCGAATAAACGCATTTTCATGGGCAGACAGTTTTTCCATCCGGGTTTTATCTCCCAGAATAGACCCGCCGCTCCTCTGGCTTGTCGGATCTACGGCAAGGACGGCTACTTTATGGCCTTTGTCTGCAAGATATACACCCAGACTTTCAATAAACGTACTTTTTCCGACACCGGGCACGCCTGTGACACCTAACCTGACACTGTTTCCGGTATGGGGTAAAATCTTTTCCATCACCGTGAAAGCTTGTTCCTGATGCGCTTTAAGACTGCTTTCTATCAATGTTATTGTCTTGGCGACCATACGCCGGTTGCCATCTATTATCCCCTGGACAAACCTATCAGGGCCGGTTTGAGTCATAACCTTCACGCACCTATGATATTAAGCGTCCTGTTTGCAGCGTCTGTTACCACTGTTCCGGGTCCAAAAATCTCAACAGCACCTGCAGTTTTCAAAAATTCATAATCCCCTGGAGGGATGATGCCCCCAACCACCACTCTAATATCAGAAGCCCCCTGGTTTTTCAACTCTTCAATAACCTGCGGCACCAAAGTTTTATGACCGGCTGCAAGGCTTGATACCCCGACAATATGAACATCATTTTCAACCGCCATTCTGGCAGCTTCCGCAGGAGTCTGGAACATGGGGCCTAAATCCACATCAAACCCAAAATCCGCATAGGCCGTGGCAATAACCTTCACCCCCCTGTCATGGCCGTCCTGCCCCATTTTGGACAGCAGTATTCTAGGCCTTCGGCCGGTTTTTTTCTCAAAATCGGCTGTCCTTTTTCTTAAAGACACAAGCATCTCGGAATCAGCACTTTCCTGTGCGTACACCCCTGAAATACACTGGGTAGTTGCTACAAACCTTGTAAACACTTTTTCCATGGCATCACAAATTTCGCCTACCGTTGCCCTTGCCCGCACCGCCGGCAGACAGACTTCCAGAAGGTTGTCTCCTGACTCACAGGCTTTTGTGATATCATCCAGAGCCTTTTGAACTGCTCCGTTATCACGAGTTTTTTTAATCTGGTTCAGACGTTCCACCTGTTCATCCCTGACCTCTTCAGATACTTCACGGACAGAAATAGGCGTTTCATCTTCAATTTGATACTTATTCACCCCCACAATCACATCTTTGCCCTGGTCAATTCTGGCCTGACGCCGGGCAGCTACTTCTTCTATCCTCATCTTGGGCATACCGGATTCAATGGCCTTGGCCATACCGCCCAGATCCTTTATCTCTGCTAAAATTTTTCGAACTTCATCAATAATGTTCTGGGTCAGGGTTTCAACATAATATGATCCGCCCAGAGGATCCACCACATCACAGATATGGGATTCTTCCTGGACCAGGATCTGGGTATTTCTGGAAACCCTGGCGGATAGCTCCGTGGGCAGCCCCACGGCCTCATCAAAAGAGTTGGTATGAAGGCTCTGTGTGCCGCCAAGCACGGCTGACAGGCATTCAAGAGTAGTTCTGACAATATTGTTATAGGGATCCTGCTGGGTAAGGCTCCAACCCGATGTCTGGCAGTGGGTGCGCAGCATGGTTGACTTTGGGTTTTTCGGATTAAATTCAGCCATGATTTCCGCCCACAAAAATCTGGCAGCTCTGAGCATGGCAATATCCATGAAAAAATTCATGCCGATCCCGAAAAAGAAAGAGAGCCTTGGGGCAAATTTATCAATATCCAGACCTGTGGACAGGGCAGCCTTGACATACTCAAGACCGTCGGCCAGGGTAAAGGCTGTCTGGAGAACCGAATCTGCCCCTGCCTCCATCATGTGATAACCGCTGATACTGATGGTATTAAATTTGGGCATATTTCCCGAACAAAAAGCGATAATATCGGATACAATCCTCATGGAAGGAGTTGGTGGATAAATATAGGTATTCCGGGTCAGATATTCTTTTAAAATATCATTTTGAATGGTTCCCATAAGCTGTTCATGTTTAACTCCCTGCTCTTCTGCCGCAACAATATATCCGGCAAGGATCGGCAGAACTGCCCCGTTCATGGTCATGGAAACAGACATCTGATCCAAAGGAATTTTATCAAACAAAATTTTCATATCTTCGACAGAATCGATGGCAACCCCTGCCTTTCCCACATCTCCTGCAACCCTTGGATGATCGGAATCATATCCCCTGTGGGTGGCCAGATCAAAGGCCACAGACAATCCCTTTTGTCCTGCTGCCAGATTTTTACGATAAAAGGCATTGGATTCTTTTGCAGTTGAAAATCCCGCATACTGGCGGATAGTCCAGGGCCGACCAGTATACATGGTGGCCATGGGTCCTCTGACAAAGGGCTCGAATCCCGGCAGGTTATTAATAAATTCTACACTTTCAAGATCTTTGGCCGTATATAAAGGTTTGACGTCTATCCCTTCCGGGGTTTTCTTTGTTAAGGATTCAAGGGGTTTTCCCCTCAGCTGTTTTGCAGCAAGTTCTTCCCATTTATTCAGATCAGACATTTGAGACATGCGCTCCTCCGGTCTAATTTAGGTTTAAAATTAAAAATTGGCTTTCACATGGTGCTATCTTTCACATAACTCTACAAGGACTCCTGATGTGGCTTTGGGATGTAAAAATGCAATTTTGGCTCCACCTGCACCTTTACGGGGGGTTTGATCGATGAGTTGAACCCCTTTTTCTTTGAGCTCTGCCAAGGCCTCTTCTATATTTTCAACTCGAAAAGCCACATGCTGAATCCCTTCACCTTTTTTGTTGATATATTTAGCGATCGGGCCATCCTCAGATGTTGATTCTAAAAGTTCCACCTCACTTTCGCCAACCGGCAAAAAAGCCGTGGTTACTTTTTGTGCTTCAACCGTTTCTGTTCCCTCTAACTTCAATCCCATAGCATCTATCCAGAAATTTTTCTTCTCATCAATGCTCGAGACAGCGATTCCAAGATGGTCTATTTTAAGTATTTTCATTTTATTATCTCCAAAATAAATTCATAAATTTACAATTTTAAAATATAAAGGGTTCAGCAGCCCAAAGTCAACCATAAATTACCAGGATCTTCCCTAAAAACAACCCTGTCTTTTTAAGAGCATTCATTATATATAGTGGAATGTCTATCTTGGTACCTGGAGCTTAAATATTTTGAAACTGATCTATCCTTATTTCAAAAAAAATCTTTATAAAATACTATTGGGTATTTTATGCATGATTATTGTGGACGCTGCACAGCTGGTTGTTCCCCAGATCATTAAACATGCCATTGATAATTTAAGCTCAGCTTCTTTTGATAATAAAACCCTGATCCTGCAATGTGCCTTTATTATTTTCTTAGGTCTTGCCATGGCAGGATTAAGGTATGGCTGGCGCAATCTTCTCATGGGAAGTGCAAGGGATGTTGAAAAAGGCATTCGGGATGATCTTTTCAGCCATATCCTGAGCCTGGACATGGCCTATTTAGACAAGGTTAAAACAGGGGATATCATGACCCATGCCGTAAGCGACATCAATCATATCAGGATGGCATTCGGTTTCGGTGTAATCGTACTTGTGGATACCATTCTTCTTGGGGGCGCCACCCTTGCCATAATGCTATGGACCCATCCTAAACTTACCGTCCTTGCCATGATTCCCATGCCGTTTTTGATCCTTATCACAAGAACTCTGGGAAAAAAAATGCATGCCTTTCATAAAACAGCCCAGGAATCATATTCTCAGCTTACGGAACTTGTAAGGGAAAGTTTTTTTGGTATTCGCATAATAAAAGTATTTAATTTTGAAACCGTCATCGGCGACAAAATCCAGGGTGCTGCAACCGATTATTTTAAAAAAAACCTGAAACGGGCTTTTGTTACTGCCCTGTTAAAACCCTTGCTGGGCCTGTTTTTTAACCTGTCGACCCTGGTGGTTATATTTTACGGTGGCTTTCTTGTGATGCAACAGGTTCTTACACCGGGTGAACTTGTCGCCTTTCTGCAATATCTTGGAATTCTTGCATGGCCTGTCATTGCCATTGGGTGGATGACCAATCTCTTTCAAAGGGGCATGGCATCCTTAAAACGAATTAATACACTTTTAGATTCAGTGCCTGATGTAACCTCTCCTGAAAATCCCAATATCCTTTCAAAAGTAAAAGGAAACATCATATTTAAAAATGTCAGCTTTGCCTATAATAATGACAAAGCGGTTCTTTCAAATATTGATCTTGAGATAAAACAGAGCACTTCCATAGGTATCAGCGGCCCCCCGGGTTCAGGGAAAACGAGTCTGGCCCAGTTAATACCAAGACTTTACAATACTTCAAAAGGCAGAATATGCCTCGACGGCCTTGATCTTACCAGTCTGGATCTTAATTTTTTAAGGCAGCATATTGCATTGATGCCCCAGGAATCGTTTCTTTTTTCAGGCACAATCAGGGAAAATATTCTCATAGGAAGAAATGTGAGCAAAGAAAAGCTTGAGCAGATTATCCAGGCCTGCAGCCTGAAAAACACCTTGAAAAAAATGCCCCGTGGACTTGATACCATTGTCGGTGAAAGGGGCATCACCCTTTCAGGAGGTCAAAAACAGCGAATTGCCCTGGCACGGACATTAATCCTTGAAAAACCCATCATCATTTTAGATGACCCCATCAGCCAGATGGACACCCATACCGCCTCCAAAGTTATTTTAAGGTTGAACCAAATAAATTGGAATGCCACATTTATTATTATTTCTCACAGGATCTCAGCTTTGGCTTCCTGTGACACCATTTATATTTTAAAAAACGGGCAGATCAATCATTCCGGAACTCATCAGGAACTCATTAAAAAAGACCATTTTTATAAAGAGTCCTGCCTGGTACAGCAGTTCGAGGAGGAGTATGGCGCCTGATATACATTCGGAAGAAAAAGAAATCAAGCTTGCGAATCTTGTGCTTGCCAGAGAATTATTGCCTTTTATCAGGCCATATTTATGGATGCTTTGCCTGTCTACGGTCCTGGTCTTTATTGTTACATTTTTTGAACTGCTCATACCAATGTTTATTCAAAAAGCCTTTGATGGATTTATTATCCCGGTTGGGCCTGAAGAGGGTATCTGGATTTTCGGAATCGGTGTTAAATCCTTTCAAACGTTTTGCCTGTTTTTTGCATCATTTATCATCATCTTATTTATCATTGATTTTTTCCAGAGCCTTTTCATGGAATACACCGGTCAAAAAATAATATTAAACCTGCGATGCGCGCTTTTCTCCCACATGACCTTTCTGCCGGTTGCCTTTTATGATAAAAACTCAAGCGGACGGATGGTATCCCGTGTGGCGGGTGATGTTGAAAACATGAATGAGATGTTTACCAGTATCCTCATCTTTATTTTCAAAGATCTTTTGTTTATGACCGGCATTCTGGTGATCCTTTACACCATTAACATTAAGCTTGCACTTTATCTGTCAGTCCTGGTTCCGGTGATCATAATAAGTATCAGCCTGTTTTCAAAAATTTTACGAAATGCCTTTAGAACCATCCGTCAAAAAATAGCTGAAATCAACCACAGTTTTTCAGAAGCCGTCACAGGAATCAAAATCATCCAGACAACATCCAGCAAAAAAAGTTTTGTGAAAAGGTTTGAAAAACTTAATTTTCAACATTACACCGCTGCCCTGTTCCAGATAAAAATATTTTCCATATTCATGCCGTTTATTGGTTTTTTAGGGGTATTGAGTGTGGCCATTATCATCTGGGCCGGCAGCTTTGAAGTTATTGAAAAATCCCTGACTCTGGGAGAGCTTGTGGCCTTTCTAACCTATATGAAGCTCTTTTTCAGGCCATTAAGAGAACTTTCCGAAAAGTTTAATCTGCTCCAGAATGCCCTGGCTTCGGCAGAACGAATTATCAACGTGCTGCACAATGACAAGGCAAAACAACGAATCAGCAAAAAACGAAATCAGATTAATAAAATTTCCAATGTCACATTTGATCAGGTGAATTTTTCATACAATAAAAATATAATGGTATTAAAAAACATCTCTTTTCATCTTAAGGAAGGGAACTCCATTGGCATTGTCGGCCAGACAGGATCAGGGAAAAGTTCCATCATCAATCTGATCACAGGATTCTATCAAGCAAATGATGGAAACATTTTCATCAACAATATCAATAAGGCTTCTGTCAACATCAAAGATATCAGGAGCAGGACAGCCCTTGTCATGCAGGACCCGATTCTCTTTTCCGGCAGTATCAGGGAAAATATCAAACCATCCGGACTGGATTTAGATTCTTCAGGGCTTGAAAAAGCCTTACATGACGCGAACTGCGGCTTTTTATTTAAAAAATTTTCAGGACTTGACACAAGGATAGAAGAAGGCGGCCGCCCATTATCCAGTGGCGAAAAACAGCTTGTGTGTATTGCCAGGGCATTTGCCTTTAACCCGGACCTGATTATTTTTGATGAAGCAACATCCTATATGGATTCCCAGTCTGAGCAAAAAGTCCATGATGCCATGAAAAAACTCATGAAAGGAAGGCTTTCCATCATCATTGCCCACAGGCTGTCTACTGTCAAAGATTGTGATACCATTATTCTTTTAAGAGATGGAACCATCAGGGAACAGGGATCACACAATGAACTTGTCGCGTTAAA
>JAHOYS010000123.1 GCA_019038815.1 Desulfobacterales bacterium
TTCCTATGTGTTGAATGGCCTGTCTTCCCTCTGAAAGATATCTGGCAAAATAATGCCATACATGAAACATGTCTTCCCAGATTTCCAACTGGACCGCTGCGCCCGCATCCATCAGCTTTTTTGACAGGATTTTTGAATCGTCAACCAGGACTTCATGCTCACCGGCTTGAATCAGGACGGGAGAGATCCCTGTAAAATTATTGTTGACAGGGGATATCAGGGGATCAGACAAGTCTTTATCCGTATAAAGACGAGCGGTTTTTTTTAAGATGCTTTGACTGAGCATGGGATCTTTTTCCTGGTTTTCAATATGGGAGGTGTTTTTGCATTCAAGGTCAATCCAGGGTGAGATCAATACAGAGCATATTGGCAAAGGAAGCCCATCTGTCAGGAGCCCGGATAAAAGGGCAAGGGCAAGGCCTGCTCCTGCAGAATCTGCAACAAGGCTTATTTTGTGCGAATCCTGAAAATTATCCGTCACCCATTGATACACAGCTTTCACATCGGTGAGGCCTTCCGGAAAGGGATGCTCAGGGGCCAGCCTGTAGTTGAAAATCAAAACTTTTGCATCAGAGGCAATGGCTATTCGTGATGCAAGGTCTTTATGGGAATTGATTGACCCGGCAATATATCCGCCCCCATGGATATACAGGATGATCCGTTTTTCATTATGATGTAAAGGCAGCAGCCATTGCGCTTCAATGGCGTTGATACGAAATGGTTCAGCTTTGATGGATTTGTCCGGTTTAAAGGCAATAGCGCTTTTTTCGAGAAGTTTTCTGTAGGGCTCAATACCGACAGATTCAAAGGTAGGCCGTGATTTTAGATGCCTGAAAATAGCTGATAATATTCGCGATGTCATTTTACTCATAAAAAAACCATATTGTTTATTCGTTTAAAAAAAGGTATCACAGTTTGGCGCGAAACCAAATATTTTTTATTGGGAATACAGGGGAATGGAAAAAAAACTTTTTATCACTGATTTTGACAGAACATTATTAACAGATGACAAAACGATCTCCCATGAAGATATCAAAACCCTTGAGGTGTTAAGACAAAGAAAAATAGTGACGGCTATTGCAACCGGACGGTCCGCATATTCATTTGAGAAAGCGTTAAAGGATATTGGCATGGCAGACGGGGATAATTTTTTACCCGTTGATTACGTTATCTTCTCTACGGGTGCTGGTATCATGGAATTTCCAGGCGGCAGGGTGATATTTCAAAAAGCCGTGCCGTCCTCGGATATTGGAAAGATAACAAACTATCTGGACCTTCGAAGGGTTGACTATATGGTGCATAAGGCCATACCTGATACAAGATATTTTTTATATAAATCCCATGGAAATCATAATCCTGATTTCCAGACTCGGCTGGCCCTTTATAAGGAATATGCATTGCCCCTGAAGGACGAGCATGCCCATTGCGACTCAGCCACTGAAGTATTGGCCATTATACCGGGTGGAGCGGATTTGGATGCCATAGAAACAATCAAAAAGGATTTATCCGGTTTCAGTGTGATCCATGCGACCTCCCCGCTTGATCATCTATCATCATGGATAGAGGTCTTTCATAAAGATGTATCTAAAGCCAGGGCAGCCTCCTGGCTTGTTAAAAGGCTTGGGATAAATCGTCAGAATGTTATTTCAGTGGGAAATGATTATAATGACCAGGACCTTCTGGCCTGGTCAGGAAAAGGATTTGTCGTGGAAAATGCCCCTGCTCCATTAAGGCAGATATTTAAGACTGTGTCTTCCAACAATCGGTGCGGTGTATCCCGGGCTGTAAAAGAGTCGGGATGGATATCAGAGTCCTGAAATCAGCTGCTTCATATCTCTTACGGCCTGTTCCATACCTGTCAGTATCGATCTTGCAACAATGCTGTGTCCGATGCTGAATTCGCTGATTTCAGCAAGCCCCTTAAAAGCTTTAATCGTATTATAGCAGATTCCATGGCCTGCATTCACTTCAAGTTTTAACTTGGTTCCGATTTTTGCTGCATCAACGATTCTGAAAAATTCTCTTTGTTTCTGGGCACTTGTCTTTGCATCGCAAAAAGCACCCGTATGGATCTCGATCATGTCGGCATCAATTTTATGGGCGACTTTAATCTGGTCAAGATCAGGGTCAATAAAAATGCAGGCATCAATTCCCGCATTTTTTAAAGTTGAGACGGCTTCTCTTATATGGTTTTCATGGGTGATCAGATCCAGCCCCCCCTCTGTGCTTAATTCTTCTCTTGTCTCAGGAACAAGGGTTACGCAGTCCGGTTTGATGTCAAGTGCAATCCCTAACATTTTACTTGAAGCAGCCATTTCCAGTATGAGTTTTGATTGTACGATCTTTCTTAACAGCCTGACATCCCTTTCCTTTATATGACGGCGGTCTTGTCTTAAATGAACAACGATTCCGTCAGCCCCTGCTGTCTCGGCAGCAACAGCCGCCGCAACCGGTTCCGGATAGTTGATTCCACGGGCTTCCCTTAAAGTCGCCACATGATCTACATTTACAGCAAGTTGAGCCATTTGTTTTATCCCTCCGGTATTTAAAATATATTCAAGTCTTTATTGGTTTCAATTTTTCTTAACAGTTCAAGGCTTTTGTCTTCCATCTTTTGCGCATCCTTCTGACTTGTTTCGTGATCAAATCCAATCAAATGCAGGATACCATGGATCAGAAGCTGGGACATTCTTTCATCCAGGCTTAAGTTTGCCTTGTCAGCCTCTTGTTGAGCGGTTTCACAAGAGATAACAACATCTCCTAAAAGACCTGGTGTTATATCAGCAAATTGGCCTTCCTGCATGGGGAATGCCAGAACATTTGTTGGTTTGTCCAACCCTCGATATTTCTTGTTGAGCTGTTGAATCTGATCATTATCCGTAATCACAATGGATATTTCATGGGCATCACAACCCAAGGCGCCTAAGATCTGTTTTGTCTTTTGGCTGATTCTGTCCGTTGGTATTCTCTTTTCTTGCTGATTGTCGACCAGTATCTTTAGATGTTCCATTTTTTTCTTTTTTCTTTTCCTGATTTCTTCCCGGGGATTTCCCCGATGATTTGTCCGGGTATTCTATCCGGCTGTGATAAATGCTGGTTAAAATATTATTAAAGCTTTTCGCAATCTGGTGAAGATCTTTTAAGGTCAGTTCGCATTCTTCCAGTTGTCCGTCGGCAAAAATGTCGTTAATCAGTTCTTTAACCCGCCCCTGGATTCTTGCAGGTGTAGGTCGTTCCAACGCTCTGACAGCCGCTTCGACAACGTCCGCCAGCATGACGATAGCAGCCTCCCTTGTCTGGGGTTTGGGCCCCGGATATCTGAAATTCTCTTCTTTTACCATGACATTCCCTCTTTTTAAGCTTTTTTGATAAAAATATTTGATCAGGGATGTGCCATGGTGCTGAATGATTCCTTCAATAATTTCTTTTCCTAATTTATGTTTTTTTGCAAGCTCAACACCTTTTTTCACATGCCCGATTAAAACAAGGGCTGACATGGAAGGGGAGAGCTTGTCATGCCTGTTTTTACCGTCTGCCTGATTTTCGATAAAGTATAATGTTTTACCAAGCTTTCCGATATCATGGTAATATCCCATTACTTTTGCCTTAAGACCGCTGGCATCTATGGCTGATGCAGCAGCTTCCGCAAGGGTGGCAACGATAACGCTGTGATTATACGTTCCGGGGGCTTCAATCATCAGCTTTTTAATTAGGGGCTGATCAAGGTTTGAAAATTCCAGAAGTTTTGAGTCTGTCGTATAATCAAAAATAATTTCAATCAGCGGGGTAAACCCGATGGCAAAGGTGGCAGCAAAAAGCCCGCCGCAAAAAGCCAGGGCCGCTTCTTTTGCAAGGATGGTAATATCAGGCTGGGCAAGGGAATAGAATCCAAGGGAAAGAGCCAGACCAGCATTGAAGACTGCAAGTTTGAAACCGGCGATGATAAAATTTTTCCTCTCTTGCCGCTCGTTGATCCAATAGGCAGCCGTAACACTTGATAAAAAGAAAAAGATAAAAACCTCAAAACTGCCTGAAAAGGCAAGGCTTGTCAGCAAAGAAAGAATAATGGTGAAAAATAGGGCAATATCAAATCCCAGGAACAGGCAGACCACCATGGCCGCTGCCGGGATCGGGAGGATCATGAAAAATGAGAGAGAAGAGAAATCCCATATGAATCCAGGATCTGCCGACTGGGCAATATAGGTTGAAATCTTGGCAAAGGAAAGATACAGGATAAGCCCTAAGAATAGAAAGAAGATATGTTTATTATGGGCCGGCTGCAATTTTTTGTGATCTTTTAAGAAGAGCAGATAAACTACCAGGATGGATAAAAAAGTGATTAAGGCAATCCCTGTACTGGAAATAAAAATATCCTTTTCTTCTACCTGGTCCTGGAGGGCAACAAGCTTTACCTGCTGTATCTTATCTACACGTTCACCTTCTCTTAAAATCATTTCACCGGCTTTGATTTTATACAGAATCGGTTTGATCTGGTTTTTTGCTTCCCGGATCCTTTTTTCCGTTTCATTTTTATTTAAGGTGATATTGGGCTGCAGTAATTTTTGGCACAGATCAACAATCAGGTTGGAAAGATTATAGTTGATATCCTTTAACAGGGGCTGGCCTTCAATACGAACCATGGCTTTTGCCTGATCCGGACCGTAAAAAACCTTCAAATTATTGACAGTCCTCTCTTCTCTGGAGCCTATGGTTCGAAGAATAATTCCCTTGTGTGCTTCCTTTAGTAAAATTTCTTTATTTGCCACAAGTCCGTTAGTAAGGATTTTATTAATAATGGTTTTAATCTTCAGGGTAATGTCAGGAGAAAATTGATATTTATAAAAAATAGAATAAGCTCCTTTGCTGATTTCAATTCCCAGTTTTTCTTCAAACTCAGGTTTGGTATCCAATACAATTGCAAATGTCGGGTCTGGTTCCAGATCCTCTTCATCTGCTTTCTTGAACAATTCCCCGGGGATTTCCATTGCAGCATCAATGTTGGAAGAGATTTTTTCAAGCAGGTCGGCATCAAAATCATATATGATTTTAACAGATTCTTTTACTTCATTCTTTTTAATATCTGTGGCTTCTTTATCTTCAACAAAGAAATTTTTGGGCGCTTTGATATCCCTTTTTGCCACATCCCCGATATTATAAGAATAGGATGTTTTACTTTGTTGAGGGTAATGAGTAAAGGTGAAGAGTACCGTGATAATAATCAGTAACATCCACAACACATAAGGTGATGTCGAAAGAAATTCTTTTACCTGCTTGAGATTATTCCCGTTTTTGTTTTTTTTCATAGGCGTCTATAATGTTTGATACAAGTTTATGCCGGACAACATCATCCTTTGAAAAATAAATAAATTCAATCCCTTTTATATTGGTTAAAATTTTTTTAGCTTCAATCAGACCGGATTTTTTTCCGGACGGCAGATCTACTTGCGTGATATCACCTGTGACAATGGCTTTTGATCCATACCCGATACGGGTTAAAAACATTTTCATCTGTTCTGATGTTGTATTCTGTGCTTCATCCAGGATAATAAAAGAATTATTTAATGTTCTGCCCCGCATAAAGGCAAGAGGGGCGATTTCAATGGTATCATGTTCAATGAGTGCTTTTGCTTTTTCAAAGTCCATCATGTCATAAAGGGCATCATATAAAGGCCGCAGGTATGGGTTGATCTTCTGGGCCAGGTCTCCGGGTAGAAATCCTAAGGTTTCTCCTGCTTCAACAGCAGGTCTTGTCAATATAATTCTTTTAACTTCCCCTTTTGCGAATGCAGCCATTGCCATTGCCATGGCAAGATAGGTTTTTCCTGTCCCGGCAGGGCCGATGGAAATAAGAATGTCATTCTTGCGGATTCCCTCGACATATTTTTGCTGGGCAGGATTCCTGGGGGTGATGGCTTTGTTTTTAACTGTTTTGAATACCGTGGTTGAAAAGATTTTTTTTAAATGAGAGTTATTGTTGTTCTTTATGGTATTGATTGCTGCATCAATATCAGCTTCCCCGAATGAGAAGTTGTCTTCTAAAAGATGATAAAGCTGGTTGATCAGTTTTTCAGCAAGATTTACATCATGAGGCTTGCCGTCAATCAATAGTGTGTTGCCCCGGGTGTCGATTGTTACTTTAAACGCTTCACAGATTTTATCCAGATTATTGTTATGCTGTCCAAAAAGCTCCCTGGTAAGCACCAGATTTTGAAACGTAATATTTTTCATGGTGTATAGGGTGCATTTTATTTGCTTAAAGGTCAATAAAAATCTTGACTAAAAAAGGCGTTAGCTGTTATTGAAAAAACGCTTTTTATCAAAGCAAAAAGGAGGAATATGAACACTTTTGATATTGTTGTGATTGTTATTATTTCATTTTGTTTGATACGGGGGCTCTTTAAAGGGCTGATAGGGGAAATATCAGGAATTATCGGTGTTGTTGCTGGTTTTTACGGTGCATATACATACTATCCTCTGATCACGCCTTATGCTGAAAAATGGATTGAAAACCCGGGAATCAGAAATCTTACCGCCTTTTTTCTTTTGTTTTGCGCCATTTTAATCATTGTCAGTCTCATCTCAGTGCTGATTCGTAAATTTTTAAAATTTGTTTTTCTGGGGTGGGTTGACAGGACCCTTGGTTTTGTTTTTGGAGGTGCCAAAGGAATGTTGATTGTGTCAGTCCTTTTTATTATGATCACAATCTTTTTTCCCAAAAATTCAAATATCTTAACCGATTCAAAATTTTCTCCCTATGTAGCAAAAGTATCCAAAGCCATGACAGTATTTGTTTCCCAAAAGACCAAAAGTGATTTTTTAAAACAGCTGGAAGGAATCTTTTAAAATTTGAAAACAATAGACAGACTATTTAATATTATCCGGATATTAAGAAGTGAAAACGGGTGTGCCTGGGATAGAAAACAGACGCCTGAAACCATATGGAAATGTCTTGCAGAAGAAGGATATGAGCTTCAAGAGGCGATTGCAAAAAAAGACCTGCAAAATATCTGTGAGGAACTGGGGGATGTTTTGTTCCAGCTTGTTTTTATTGTGGAGATTTTTCAGGAAAGAGGGGAATTCACCTTTTCAGATGTGGTTGATCATGTGGCCGGAAAGATGATTCGTCGCCATCCCCATGTATACGAAGATGCCAGAACATTAACCCGGGAAGAAGTGAGCCGGCAGTGGGAGACAATCAAAGCTTTGGAAAAAAAGGAGAACGAGCAGGAAAAAGCATCTGTACTTGATTCGGTTCCTAAAGGGATGCCATCGTTGATTCGGGCGTTGAAAGTATCCAAATGTGTCGTAAAAGAAGGATTTGACTGGGATAATATCCACGAGGTGCTGGATACTGTCAAAGATGAAATAAGTGAATTTGAGGCAGCCTTAGAATCCGGGAATCAAAACGAGGCAATTATGGAATTCGGAGATATTTTGTTTACCCTTGTCAATGTGGCAAGATTTGCAAAATTTCATCCGGAAACAGCTCTTGCCGGTTCAACTGCCAAATTTGAAGGCAGATTCAGGTTAATGGAAAACGAATTAAAGGAGAAACAGATCAAGCTTAAAGATCTTTCAAGAAGTCAAAAAGACCTGTTTTGGAGTCGTGCCAAACAATCATATGAAAGATAACCTTCTCCCTCTGAAATTTAAAGATTTAGATTTTTTAATCGTCAAAGTCTCCCTCAGGACCCTTATCGGAAGTGATATTTAAAGCTTTTTCCATTATTTTTTCTTTTGTCCACTCACTTTCTGATTCAATTTTTTCAGCCTTGAAACCCGGATCATGGGATCTGTTTTTTAAGATTTCATCAATCACTATTTGAGCTGTATCTGTGGTATTGAATACATTGGTCAACAGATCATATACGAACTCTTCGACATTCTCTGCCATTCTGTCCCGGATTTTTTTTGGCTGGGTCAGCAATTTGTTTTCAAAGGGAAGGTTCAGTTTTTTAAAGTTGCCGCCTTTTAAATCATTTGTTTTTGCAAAGGCAAGCATCGCTGCCCACATATCCTCTGAAACACCTCGATCTTTTTGTTTGATGAAATTACCATTATCAAGAATAGCGTTTCCATAATCGTTGACCTTAAGGCCCCAGGAGATCATTTGCAGGGCAGTTGCCACATTGGCTTTGGTCGTCCGGGTATTTGAGGCTATCTCACGGAGCCTGTCCGAGTTGTTACCGGAGGTGCCGTGCTGTGCGCCGGAGACTTTATATTTGGTAAGGGCTTCATGGACTTGAGCGGTCAGCTCAATATAGATGCCTGTATCGCTGGCTTCAATGCCATGGGTAGTACCATTATTTAATGCAATCCAGTTGGGAAGAATATTGTGGGCATTGAGTCCCTGAATGAGAAAGAGCGCTTCTTCGGGTGTTGAGAGCCCTAATTTTCCTTTTATCTCACCAATTTCTGTTTCAAGGCCTGCCCAGCCAGGAATATACGGATATAATTCAATGTTTGCCAGAAGATTCTGGGCATCGGGCATATGGGAGGCATCAATAGCAATGGAAGTGATACCGGCATCGAACAATGACACAATTTCTGTTTTTGCAGGTTCAATATCTTCTTTCTTTTTAATGCCGAAATGATCCGCATGGATAGCAACGGGAACGGTAATACCAAGTTCGTTCATAAAGGCATCTGTCTGACGGGCAATATTCCAGAAATTCACTGCACAATAGGCGTTTGTACCTCCTTCGGATCTGGCAATTTCAATTATAATCGCAGCATTGGCCCGTTGTGCAGCTGCAAGAGCACCCTTGATGACAAAAGAGTTTCGTCCGTTGGCAGCAATAGCCATGCAGTTTCCCTTGAGCAGCATGGCATGATCAATATATTTTCCACTGACAATAAGTGCTTTGGAGTTTGGGAAAAGCTTTTTCACATTAGGGGGTCTGCCGAGGTCAAGAGCGGCCTTGAAGTCTGAAGAGTATTTTAACGGTTTCATCATATTCTTCTCCCTGATTTTATTAGGATTGTTTTAAAGTATTGATTATTTTTTACACGAAAAGATTTTAAAATCAAGAAATATTGAATAATGAATTTATATTCATGGCGCTTTGTTATTAAAACTTTAGAACTACTTTTAAAACAAAAAACAATGTTTATTCATAACTATCTGTAAAATAACAAAAAAACAATTTTTTAAATAAATTCTATAATAATAATTAACTGCTTGACATTTATAAAAATCTTTTGTTAGATAATGAATCTTTATTCATTTATATTAAGGAAGGATGATATAAGTTTGCAGAAAAACAAATCGGAAAAATATAATAAAATACTGAATAGTGCGGGTGCTGTTTTTGCAGAATATGGATTTTACAAAGCAACCATATCACAGATAGCAACACAGGCCGGTGTGGCTGACGGGACATTATATCTGTATTTTAAAAATAAAGATGACATTCTTTATCAGTTCATCAGTTTCAAAACTAATGCTGTGTTTAAAGAAATGCATATTGCTGTCAAAAAGGGTCGGAATGCCGAAGAAAAGTTGCGGTATTTGATCCGGTGTCATCTGACAGAATTTCAAAATGATAGAAATATGGCAATTATTTTTCAGTCGGAAGCAAGATACTTAAGAGACATTGAATCTCAAATCAAAGACATATCAAAAATGTATCTGGATCTGTTGTCAGATATTATTGAGCAGGGGCAGATTGAAGGTTCCATGCGTCAGGACCTTTTTGTCGGTCTTGTGAAGCGGTTTATTCTTGGCGCAGTGGAAGGCGTTATCAACACCTGGGTGTCTGCCGATAGCAGATATGATCTGGTTTCAATGGCAGATCCCCTGGTAGATCTTTATCTGACAGGGCTCAAAGGCCAATAAATGTCAGTTAGTAGTTGAATTATATAAATTTGTTGAATAAGGCTTTTTGCTTGACGTGTTCTTTCATGTTTATTAAAGCTTGCTGAGTCTTTATTTATAAGGTTAAGAAATATTTTGGAGGTAAAGAAGCATGACTTCGATAATCGGGCCGGCCAGTTTTAATTTTTTTGGGATATTCCCCGCAGTAATATTATCATTTATTTTGCCTGTCATCGGTATAGGACTGTTTGCATATATTATGGCAAGGCGGATTGCACCTCTTGTGAGAGCAAATCCGGATAACAGGTTTGATCAAATCGGCAAGCGTGTCAAGAATCTTATCCTTGTATGGCTGGGGCAGATAAGGCAGCCAAGATATATGCTGGCAGGTGTGCTTCATATCGTTATCTTTGCCGGTTTCTTGATTTTGTCCATACGCTCTATGTCACTTGTTGTTGTAGGTTTCTCAGATGGATTTTTATTGCCCGGGTTTGGGGGGCCTTTAGGTGATATCTATAATTTTTTTAAAGATTATGCCGCAACCTTTGTACTTATCGCCTGTATCATTGCCGCTGTCAGAAGAGGAATTTTTAAACCCGAACGATATGCCGTGCCTGAAAAATACGGCAAGGATCATACTGCAGAAGCTGTTTTTGTCTTGGGTATTATTTCAACACTCATGATTTCTGAAAGCCTTTTTGAAGCATCTGAGCTTGCCTATGAATTTGCCCATACCGGTAACGAACATTTTCTGGCTCCTCTTTCGCTGGTATGGATTTTTAAAGGTCTTCTCTCTTCAGCATCTCCAAATATTCTCCAGGGACTTCACATTTTTACCTATTTTGTTCATGATCTGGCGTTTTTCTTTTTTTTATGTTTCTTACCCATGGGAAAACATTTCCATGTGATTACATCTATCTTCAATGTGTTTTTCATGCGGGTTCAAAAAGGCAACATTAAACCGGTCATGCATGGAGTTTCCGATGACAAATTAGATGACCTTGAATCTTTTGGTGTGAAAAAACTTGAAGATTTTACCTGGAAGCATATGCTCGATTTTTATTCGTGCGCTGATTGTGGCAGGTGTTCTGATCAATGCCCGGCAAACGCGGTGGGTCGTCCATTATCTCCAAGATTTATTACAATTAAGGCAAGGGATTTAATATTTAAAAATTATCCCCTGTCAGGAGAAATTTATAAAAGCAGCCTTTTAGTGGAAGATATCTATACTGAAGATGAGATATGGTCCTGTACTACCTGTGGCGCTTGTGAAGAAGAGTGTCCTCTGGGGATTGAGTATATTGATAAGATGGTTGATCTCCGTCGGGGTATGGTAGACGAAGGCATGGTGCCGCAGTCCCTGCAAAAGCCTTTGAAAGCCCTTGAAAAAAGGGGTAATCCTTACGGCAAGATGGAGAAAAAGAGAGCAGACTGGGCAAAGGAAAAGGAATTCAAAGCAAATTATCAAATCAAAGATCTTGCCAAGGATGAGGCAGACACTCTCTATTTTGTAGACAGTATTACATCCTATGATGATGAAATGCAGGAGATTGCAAGACGAACTTCCATTATCCTTGAAAAAGCAGGGGTTGATTTTGGAATTCTGGGCAAACTGGAAAAGGACAGCGGGAATGAAGTCATCCGGTTTGGTGAAGAAATGCTGTATCAGGATTTAAAAGATCAGAATACTGAAGCCATTATGGAAACCGGTGTTAAACAGATTGTAACAGCAGACCCCCATGCATATAATGCTTTGAAAAATGATTACAGCGATCTTCCGCCGGTTAAACATATCAGCCAGGTGGTTGCCCAAAAAATAACAACGGGCGAGCTTGATCTTAAACCCTGCCAGGATCCTGAAAAAGTGTATGTATATCATGATCCGTGTTATCTTGGACGGCATAATGGTATTTATGAAGATCCAAGAAAGGCGCTTGATGCCATTGATGGATTAACAAGAGTTGAGCTTGAAAAGAGCCGGGATCGATCTTTTTGCTGCGGCGGCGGCGGGTTGATGCTTTTTTATGAACCGGAAGAAGAAACAAGAATGGGTGTTTTAAGAGTTAATATGGCTGCTGAGGCTGGAGCAAATGTCATTGTAACTGCCTGTCCTTTCTGCCTGGTCAATATCCAGGATGCAATTAAAGTTGCAGGAAAAGAAGGGGAGATGGAAGCTCTGGATTTTACAGAGCTTATTGAGCAGCATCTTGAATAAATAAATGAGTTACAGGTATAGAGCTAAAAAACCTGTGACAGATAATTTGATTTAAAGGAGGCAATAATGGAGATTTTGGTATGTGTCAAGAGAGTACCTGATACTGCTGAGAATGAATTTGAACTCAACAGTGCCGGAAATGATCTTGATCGTGATGATCTGGTTTATTCAGTAAATGAATGGGATAACTATGCGGTTGAAGAAGCAATCCAGATCGTAGATAAAGTCGGTGGAAATGTGACGGTTATCACTGTTGGGGATGATGAATCAGAAGAAGTGTTAAGACGTGAAATGGCAATGGGTGCCAATAGCGGTATTCTTCTTTGTGATGATGCATTTGAAGGATCTGACGGCAAGGGAATTGCCGGTATCCTTAAAGCAGAAGTTGAAAAAGGCAGTTACGACCTGATTATGTCAGGTGCCCAGGCAGATGAAGGAGCAGGACAGGTTGGTGGAATGCTCGCTGCAATGCTGGATTACCCCTATGCATCTCTTGTGAATAAAATTGAGGTTCAGGACGGAAAAATAACAGTGGGAAGAGAGATTGAAGGCGGGAACCAGGAAATGAATGAAATACAGCTTCCCTGTGTTCTCTCTATCCAGACCGGTATTAATGAACCCCGATACGTGGGAATCCGCGGTATCAGAAAAGTTGCCAAAGTGGATATCCCTGTTAATGGTGCGGATGACCTTGGTATTGATACAGCAAGTGTGGGTGCTGCCGGCGCAAAAACAAAGCGTGTAGATTATTTTGTACCGGATATGGGTGATGGTGCTGAAATGCTTGAAGGCTCCACTGACGAGATTATTGAAAAGCTGATTGAGAAGCTTAAAGCAAAAGGAGGGCTCTAATCATGACACAGATTTTTGCATATATTCCATTTAAAAATGGTGCTGCTGAAGATGTGGCACTGGAGTACCCAACAGCCGCCAAAAAAATTGATGAAGGTGCATCCTTAACTGCTGTTGTGACAGGTTCAGGAGCAGATCTTGATAAAGTGGCTGATGAGATGACTTCCATTTATTCACAAGTAATTAAAATTGATCATGCCGACCTTGCTTATCCAAATGCAGAAGTTGTCAGAAAAGCTCTGGTCAATATTATTCCGACCGATGCTGTTTTTCTGACTGCTCATGATACGTTCGGGATGGACATGGCTCCAGGCCTTTCCGTTAAAATGGATTCAGCTTATGCAGCTGATATGGTTGATTTTGAAGGGATAGACGGAACAACTCTTAAGGGCGTTCGCCAGGAACTTGGCGGGGCTGTGAACATCCATGTGACTATTGATATATCTTCCGGTGCTGTCATGACAGTCAGACCCGGATCTTTTGCACCTGTTGACGGCGGATCAGCCGGCGGATCAGTAGTTGATAAATCCGGTGATGCCGGTGATCTTTCCGTAAAAAGAAAATTCCTTGAAGTTGTTGAAGCAGAAGCAGGTGATGTTGATATTACTAAATCTGATGTACTGGTATCCATTGGCCGCGGTATTGAGGATGAAGACAATATTGAAATTGCACAGGAACTTGCCGAAGCAATGAATTCGGTTGTATCATGCTCAAGACCGATTGTTGATGCGAAATGGCTTGAGAAATCAAGACAGGTTGGAACCTCCGGTCAGACAGTTAAACCAAAAGTATACATGGCCATGGGGATTTCAGGATCTTTCCAGCATATGGGCGGTGTAAAGGGCAATCCGTTTATCGTTGCAGTTAACAAGAACCCTAAAGCACCGATTTTCCAGGTTGCCGATGTCGGTATTGTTGAAGATATTCTCGATTTTATCCCTGAACTTACCGAAGCGGTCAATGATCTTTAAGATTTTTTAAATATATCTTTTGAAAAGGGGTCTGAAATTTTACGTAAGACCCCTTTTTATTTTTTCTGTCTTTCAGCCTACAGCCATTCAACCCGGTTCAAGCATCAACCTTTTCATTATTTTTTTTGCTGGTTTAATTCAAATTTCACAGGGATCTTGACCCACATTTCCTGGGGGATGCCTTGTTTTTTACCAGGTTCAAAGAGCCAGGTTTTAACCGTTTTTACAGCCTGACGATCAATGGATTTATAACCACTTGACTTAAAAATCTTTAAAGAGGAAACTTTCCCTTTTTCTGAAACCAATACCATCAGCTCGACAGTTCCCTGGTAACCTCTTTTCCGGGCGATAACCGGATAAGCAGGCAAAGAATTTTTCTTGTAAAGTGGTTTTGCAAATTCAATATGAGTCTCCTGCGGTTCGACATTTTCTTTTTTTTGAGAACTTAGTTTTTTCAAG
>JAHOYS010000303.1 GCA_019038815.1 Desulfobacterales bacterium
CAAAGGATGTTCAGGAAGACATTGTTTACAAACTGGCCCTGGAAACTGCCGAAAGGCTTGAAGTAAAAGGCGGTGTTGCCCGTGAAGATATTGTCTGCTTTGATCAGTATGTGGGCCCTGGTTACTCACTTCCTACAGATTCCATGGTTGAAGCGGTAAAACTGTTTGCCAAAACTGAAGCGATTCTCCTTGACCCTGTATATTCCGGTAAAGCTGCTGCAGGACTTATTGATCTTGTTCGCAAAGGACATTTCCCAAAAGATTCAAATGTGTTATTCCTCCACACAGGGGGTTCTCCTGCTTTGTATGCTTATATGGATACATTCAGACAGGAATAAAAAAAATGGAAAAAGAAAAAATAGTTGGAATTTTAGGGGGAATGGGCCCGGAAGCCACTGTGGATCTTATGCAGCGCATTATCCGACTTACACCGGCTTTGGACGATATTGACCATATCCGGTGTATTGTGGATAATAATCCCAAAGTTCCGTCCAGGATAAAAGCCATTATTGAGGGAGATGGAGAAGATCCAGGACCCTGCATGGCAGATATGGCAAAACGTCTCGAAACCTGGGGAGCTGATTTCCTTGCCATTGCCTGCAATACGGCTCACTATTATTACAAAACTGTCAGCCATGCCGTAGATATTCCAGTTATCAACATGATCGATGCTGTTCTGGATCATTTGAAAAAAAACCATCCCGGCTGTTCTGAAGCAGGGATTCTTGCCTCTCCAGCAATACGAATCACCAGGCTGTATGAAGAAAAATTTAATCCTGTTGATATTAAAATTGTATACCCTGATCATGAATACCAGGAAATGCTGTTTAATGTGATAAGGCAGGTTAAATCAGGCAACATTGGATCAACAGTTCTTGAGTCGTATACTGGCGTCTGTAATAATTTAAAAGCCAAAGGGGCGCCCTGTGCTATCATCGCATGTACTGAATTAAGCGCACTTAATGCACAGTCATCTTTGAAAACCATTGATGCTGCACAGGTTCTGGCACAAAAAATTATTGATATTGCAAAAAAATGACAAACCACATTGCATCGTCATGAGAACAACTATTTTTTCTTTTTCATAGCTTCCAGAAACAGGCTCTCCATGGTTCCAGGCGACTTTGTTTTTGTATTGCCTGCAAATTGTTTCCAATTGTCTCCCTCTTTTTGATCAGGTGATGTCAGTGTGATTCTTCTTTTTTCCTCATCAACCTCCTGGATCATTACCCGGACCGAACTGCCTGGTTTTAATTTTTCAAAATCTGAAGGCTTTGCAGCGCCGCTGATTTTGGAAGATGGCATCAATCCTGTCACACCCGGCTCAAGATTTATGAAAAGACCGAATTTTTCTCTTTTTTCCAACCGTCCCTCTACAATTGAATTGACTTCATATCTGACCGAAGCACCGGTCCATGGATCACCCAACGCATCCTTAATACTCAACGATATCCTTTTGCTGTCCATATCAATGGATTTAATCACCACCTGGACCATGTCTCCCGCCTGAACCACATCCTCGGGCCTGAGCACTCTTCTGGTATGACTCATTTCGCTGATATGAACCATGCCGTCCACGCCCGGTGCAATTTCCACAAATGCCCCGAACGACGCCAGTCTGACTACTTTTCCGGATACTTGATCCCCGGCATTAAAAGTGCTTCCCATGCTGTCCCATGGATTGGATGATGTCTGTTTCATTGACAGAGAAATTTTAACGGTATCTGATTGATTTGAGGTTTCTATCTTTAATACTTTTACATTCACCACATCGCCCGGTTGAACAATCTCCTGTGCCTTTTCGATACGGGACCAGGACAATTCTGAAATATGTGCCATTCCCTCGACACCCGGTATCAATTCAATAAACGCACCATAGGACATCAATTTGGTGACTGTACCCTGGACAGTATCCCCTTCTTTCACTTTTTCAAAGAAAATTTTGAGTTTTTCTTTTATCTCTTCATTCAACAAATCCCGCCTTGATACAACAATATTTCTTCCGCCTTCTTCAAACCGGGTAATTAAAAAATGATGGGCCTGCCCGACATACTCTTCCTGGTTTTCCACATACTTGACATCCATCTGGCTAACAGGACAAAAAGCTCTTTTCCCCATGATGTCAACACTAAAGCCACCTTTGATAACGCCGGTGACTTTGCCTTCAACAGGTGTTTTGCTCCGGGATGCCTCGTCGAGCATGGTTGCTTTTCCAGCACCGGACAGTGCTTTAGACAGTATAACTTCACTCTCGTTTAATGAGACCACATAAAGTGTAACTTTATCACCGACCTTATACAAAAACTCACCGTTTTCATCCAAAAGCTCTGCTTTCCCCACAACACCGTCACTTTTGGTTCCCGTATCAATATATACACTTGTACTGCCAATGGAGATAATCCGGCCCTCGACCTTATCCCCCTGGTTCAGTTCATGATTTATTTTCATATCATATGATTCAAAAAGTTCGGCAAAACTCATCTCTTCCGGATTATCGCCTTTATTGTCATTGGCATTATCATCAATCTGGTCAGTCATTTTTTTTCTCCTGAATACTTGTTTTTCCTTTGCATCCTGTACTACCCTTTACAGATCAAAGTGTAAAGTCAAAAAATGCAGCAGAGCGTTACAGATGTTCGATCATAAAATGAAGCCTGTTTCTGATATTGGCTTCACTCATCCCGGCATCAAAATCCAGATAATAAAGATTCATATCAGGGTATGCAGATTTAATTTTTATTTCCACTCCCTTGGAAACAATATGATTTGCAATACAGCCAAAGGGCTGCAGGCTGATGACGTGATGAATGCCCTGTTCTGCAAAAATAGCAATTTCACCCGGAACAAGCCACCCTTCCCCAAACTGATTGGTCATGGTCAGTATATTAGAGGCTTTTCGGGCAATCTGCTTTATGTCTTCAAATGGTGAATAATATTTAAATCTTGAAAACAGCGTATTGATCTTTTTATGGTATCTGTTTATCAGCCATTCAATGGGATAACCAAGAAGATCCGTGAATTTTCTGTGACGTATTCCTGCCTTAATATTTTCTTTATAATTCACAAGATCCTGAATAAAATAATCGACAATGGGAGGCAGGACAGGCTCAATGCCCTGCTTGATCAACCAGTCAACCAAGTGCTGGTTTGCAAAATAATTGTATTTTACATATATCTCACCCACAATCCCCATTTTGGGCAACTGCTTTTTATTAACCGGTATTTTATTAAACTCCTCAATGGCTTTTTCCAGCATTCTGAAAATCCGGGGGTAATTATGGGTAATAATACAATTGCCGACCTTTTTCATATAGTGCTGTCTTAAGCTTTGGCTTGAGCCTTTTATTTTCTCCCTGGGAGCTGTTGCATAATACATTTTTGCTATACAATCTGCAAACATGGTGGCCACAAACAGAATCTTGGTCTTCATCAACCAGTTGATTTGAAAACCGGGCTGATCAATCAATCCCTGGGAAGCGGTAACAGAAATAATGGGTATGTCATCAAACCCTGCTCCAATCATTGCTTTTCTGATCAGCGAAAGATAGTTGGATGCCCGGCACTGCCCCCCTGTCTGGGTAATGCCTATGGCAATTTCATCAGCCTTAAACCGGCTGTGTTTCAATGCTTTTATGATATCCCCGATCACGATAATCCCTGGATAACAAATATCATTGTTGGCATATTGCAGACCTAATTCTACGGATTGTCTGTCCGGCTTCGGAAGCATTTTAAATTCATAACCTGCGTTTTTAAATACTGCCGGCAGATAAGAAGAATAGTCTTCTGCAAAAAATGGAGCCCAGATTAATCTTTTTTTGTCTTCTTTTCTAAAACTTAAGAATGGTTTTCTAAGGACATGCCCGGATTTTTTTTGCAGTCTTTTTACTTTTAATGACTCCACCATTGAGCGCAGTCTTAACCGGACAGATCCCGGGCTTGAGATCTCATCCACCTTTATCTGGGTATGGTTTTTTTGACCGGTCCTTAAAATTTCCTTTGCTTCTTCTGTGACGATGGCATCCGGACCGCATCCGAATGAATTGATTTGGACCATTTGAATATTATCCGGTTTTCCAGCCACCCATTTTGCCGCATTATAGATTCTGTTGGGATAGGACCACTGTGTTACCACCTGGACATCCTTAAGGGATTCAGAATCAGGAGGAATCGCATCCTCCGTGATAATATCCGCACCAAGACCTGTCAGTATATCAGGAATTTTATGATTGATAAGCCCATCGGAATGATAGGGTCTTCCGGCCAGTACAATGAGCAGGGAATTATTCTTCTCTGCCTGATCAATAATTTTCAAGGCCTTGTTTCTGATCTGGTGTTTAACTTCTTTCCGGGCAACAAGAGCTGCGTCAAACGCTTTATAAATTTGCGGCTTATTGATATTAAATAGTTTTAAATACGCAACACAGGTTTTTCTCAACAAAATTTCATCATTAAAGTTCACCACGGGTTTATCCAGAGGGATACCAAATCTTTTTTCAGGATTGATGCTACTTTCAATCACATCGGCATAGCTGGATACAATGGGACAATTGTAGGTATTTACAGCCTGTTCATATTCCTTTTTTTCAAACACCACAATGGGATAAAAAATTCTGTCTACTTTTTTTTGAGCCAGTTCATAAATATGTCCATGAGCCAGTTTGGCAGGAAAACAGATATTATCGGACATCACGGTTCCCATGCCCTTTTCACTCAAACTGACGGTGGAAGGCGGCGACAGATGGATATTGATCCCGCAGCGGGTAAAAAGTGCATGCCAGAATACAAAATTCTCATAAAAATTAAGACATCGCGGTATCCCGATGGTCATCACCGGATGATCATGGGGAGAAAGATCCCGATTGAAAATAAGATCATTCTTATACCTTACAAAATCAAATCCCCTGTCTTGCTGAGCTCCCTTTGAAGTATAATATTTTTCACACTTATTGCCGGAAAAAAAGGACTTGCCATTGGGAAAAACAAATCGGGTTACTGCACAATTGTTTTCGCACCCCTTGCAGGATATCCGGCTTGCTTGATAGCTGTCAATGTGTTCAAGCTTTGACAGCCCGGGAAAACCGGTTTGGGACACAGGATCAGCCACATAATCATTAAAGGCAGCCAGTGCTGCGCCAAAGGCACCCATCAGTTCAGGACTTTTAGAATATGTTACCCTCTTGCCTGTCATAAGCTCCAGGGCGCGAACAATAGAGGGGTTTTTAAACGTACCGCCCTGCAATACAATATGATCCCCCATCTCAGACATATTATGAATTTTTAAGACTTTAAACAGACAGTTTTTGATCACAGAGTAGGACAACCCTGCGCTGATATCTCCCACTGCTGCATTCTCCCGTAAAGACTGCTTAATCTTTGAATTCATGAATACCGTACACCGGGTACCCAGATCGCAGGGTTCCTTTGCGTGGCAGGCAAGGCGTGCGAACTCCTCAATACGATAATTTAAAGAATTGGCAAGGGTTTCCAAAAAGGAACCGCATCCGGAAGAACAGGCCTCATTCACCTCGATCCGGTTGATGACCCCGTGGTCAATAAAAACAGCTTTCATATCCTGACCACCGATATCCAGGACAAACGAAACTTCAGGATCAATAAAACGTGCTGCCGTATAATGGGCAATGGTTTCAACAATCCCTTTATCAATATTAAATGCTGTTCTGATTAAATCCTCACCATATCCTGCCACAGCACTTCTGACAATTTTCACCCCGGAGTTGAGTTCAAAAACCTGTCTTTTGAACTCAACCAACCCTTTAATCACTGCCTTGATCGGGTTTCCGCCATTATTTGCATACCAGGAAAACAATATCTCTTTGTTTTCCCCGATGATAACGATCTTTGTGGTGGTTGATCCCGAATCAATACCGAGGAAACAGTCTTTTCCTCCATAAGTTTCAATGGTGCAGGTTTGAATGGGAATTATTTGAGACTGTTCTTTCCAGTGCAAAAAATGGTGTTGACTTTTAAACAGGGGATCGATTCTATCCTTGACCGGTTCCAAATTTCCAAGTTCTTTTTCCAGGTCTTTTATTACCTGACTGACAGATATGGAAAGGGGCGGATATTTGTCAAACATGGCTGCCCCGATTGCCGACATCAGCTCCGGTCTTTTGGGGCTCACTGTATCAGCGTTGGAAAATTTTAAAATCCTTAAAAACATGTTCTCAAGCTCGGGAAGGAAGGTGAACACACCGCCGCATAAAAGTATTTTGGATTCTATCTCCTTTCCCCTGGCAAGGGAATTGATACATTGAACCGCCACTGCATGGAATATGGATGCAGCTATATCCTTGTGGGGGATATTACGGCTGAGCATATTTTGAACATCTGTTTTGGCAAACACACCGCACCTGGATGCCACAGGATAGATATGATTATGTGATCCGGCCAGATCGTTCAATTGAAAGGGGGTAATATCCAGCAAGGTGGCCATTTGATCAATAAAACTTCCTGTCCCGCCTGCACAGCTTCCATTCATCCTTATATCAGGCAGCTTGTCTTTATTTAAAAAAATAATTTTTGAATCTTCGCCACCGATATCCACGGCAGTTCTGACATCAGGATATTTTTTGTTTATTACGGTATTGGTTGCAATCACTTCTTGAACAAAAGGAAAATCAAGTTTTTTTGAAGCCCCCAATGCTGCAGACCCGGTTAACTTCAGATCAAGAAAGCAATCACCCTTTTGATCAAGAATATCATGAAAAAATGACGTTGCCGTCTCATAGATTTTTGCGTGGTGCCGCTGATAGCCTGAGAAAACAAGGGTGTTATTTTGATTCAGCAGAACAATTTTCGCAGTTGTGGAGCCGATATCCAAGCCTGCTTTATACACTTTTGCCTGCTCCATTTGCGCACCCCCTGACCTCTAATCTTTCTTCTTTATAAGTTTATTAAAAACTCAACTTTTTTGAAAGAAAAAAAAATCTGAGGTCATGAACATGTCAACCATTCCTGTTAAGCGTGTGGTTCAGTGCTTCAGCCAAAGTTTTATTCATTCCCGGAAGCAGTGCAATCTCTTTAATTGATGCTGTTTTCATTTTGCCAATGCCTTTAAAATGCTTCAATAAGACTTTCTTTTTCTTGGGTCCGATACCTGGAATAGTATCAAGGACTGAAAACCCTGCTCGTTTTTCTCTGCGTTTCCTCTGGAATGTAATGGCAAACCTGTGGGCTTCATCCCTGACCTGCTGTAACAGGTATAATGCTTTTTTCGACTGACCGATTTTTAATGGGTTAGATCGCCCCGGAATATAAATTTTATCGAATTGTTCGCCTTTTGCTTTATTCTTTTTTGCCAGGCCTGCCACCATAAAGCTGTTTTCAATATTCAGATCTTTTAATACGGCCACAGCCATTGAAAGCTGGCCTTTCCCGCCATCAACAACCAGAAGATCAGGGTATGCCATTTCAGAAGGATCTTTTGAAAAACGTCGTTCAAGAACCTGGTACATGTATGCATAGTCATCCTGAAAATCAAGATCACGGATAATAAACCTGCGGTAACCGTTTTTAAAGGCTCTCCCATCTTTGAACACCACCATGGAAGATACAGGGTCCTGTCCTGAAAGGTTGGAGTTATCAAAACATTCGATCTTTAACGGCAGTCTTTCCATCCCCAGCAGCTCCTTGAGCATCATGATGGATGCCCGTTCCTCTTCTTCCTTCTGCAGCCTTTTTCCAAGTTCTCTTGAAGCATTCACATGGGCCATTTCAACCAGTCGTTTTTTTTCACCGCGAACCGGAATATGGATTCTCACCTTTTTCCCTTTTTTTTCAGCAAAAAGATGTTCCAGATACACCTTGTTTTCAATTTCCTGATTTATCATAATAAAAGAAGGCAGAAACTCGGTGTTTTTATAATATTGTTCCAGAAATGCAGACAGAATCTCATCTGGCTCCTTAAATCCCAGGTCAAAAGGATAATACGCCGTATCAATCAGATATCCGGATCGAACAGCCATTACTATTATCACCGCCCTGCCCTTTTTTGCTGCAAAGGCAATGATATCCCTGTCTTTTAAATCCTGGCTGACCACCACCTGTTTTTCCAGGATGTTTTCAATGGCAAACACGGTATCTCTTATCTCGGCTGCTTTTTCATATTCCCGTGAGGATGAATAATCCATCATTTGAATTTTAAGTTTTGTTACCACCTGTTTTGATCTACCCTTTAAAAAAAGGATAGCATCCCTGACCTGCTTTTTATATTCCACAGAAGAGATATCATTGCAGCAAAGCCCCAGGCAGGCCTTGATCTGATAATTAAGACAGGGTCTGGACCGGTTCTTAAACTGGGTATTTTTGCATTGCCTAAGCTTAAAAATTTTTTGAATCTGCTTTAAGGTTTTATTGACACTGCGACTGGAAGAATACGGACCGAAATAAAGGGCTTTATCATTCTTTATTTTTCTGACCCTTTGAATGGCAGGATAGGTCTCATTCATATCAATCCTGAGCAGGGGATAATTTTTCCCGTCTTTTAGAATCACATTATACTTTGGGTTGTATTCTTTGATCAGGTTTGATTCAAGGATAAAGGCTTCATGACCTGAAGATGTAATAATAATCTCAAAATCATTGATCATTTCAAGAAGAGCTGCTGTCTTTGCATCATGATTGGTTTTTTTTATAAAATATGATGACAGTCTCTTTTTAAGATCTTTGGCCTTGCCAACATAAATGGTTTTGCCTTTGGCATCCAGCATCCGGTAAACCCCGGGGCTGTGAGGCGTTTGCCAGTATTTTTCAAGTATAGGACTGGTCATGGTCATTAAAACCGCTTGATATCCATTAATTCTTTAATTTTGTCCCTGTATTCTGCTGCTTTTTCAAATTCAAGGTTCTCAGCTGCTATTTTCATTTTATATTCCAGATCTTTGACAATATCCTCCAGATTCAATTCCAGGCCTTCATAATTCTGTATATCTTCATCCACAGATCCTTCCTTGACAGACAGGCTGTCCTGTGATGAATAATCAAACAAATTGATATTTTTCTGGATTGTTGTGGGCACAATATTATTTTTTTCATTATGCGCTTTCTGAATTTTTTGACGTCTCCTGGTCTCTGAAACGGCTTTTTTCATAGAGGCAGTCTCTTTTTCCGCATACATGATCACCCTGCCAAATACATTTCTGGAAGCCCGACCGAAAATCTGTATAAAGGACCTGTAAGATCGTAAAAATCCCTCTTTGTCCGCATCCAGTATGGCCACAAGAGAAACTTCAGGAATATCAAGGCCTTCGCGCAAGAGATTGATCCCGATCAATACATCAAACAACCCTCTTCGAAGATCCTGAATAATATCAATTCTTTCCACTGTACCAATATCTGAATGAAGATATTTTACTTTCACCCCCAGATCAGCGTAGTAATCTGTCAGATCTTCTGCCATCCGCTTGGTCAGAGTGGTGACAAGAACCCGTTCACCCGCCTCTACCCGTTTCATGATTTCTTCATAAAGATCATCTACCTGGCTTTTGGCATCCCTGATCTCAACTTCAGGATCAAGCAGCCCTGTGGGCCTGACTATCTGTTCTGCTACATTGCCTTTGGCCATTTCCATTTCATAGTCCGCCGGTGTGGCAGACACATAGACAACCTGGGGAACTTTGTGTTTAAACTCTTCAAATTGAAGGGGACGGTTATCTATGGCTGACGGCAGCCTGAACCCGTGTTCTACAAGAGTTGTTTTTCTTGAACGGTCTGCCTTGTACATGGCCCCTAACTGGGAAACAGAGATATGGCTTTCATCAAAAAAAACAAGAAAATCATCATCTATGTAATCCAGAAGGGTTGGGGGCGGCTCTCCGGGCTTTCGCCCGGTCAAATGCCTGGAATAATTTTCAATCCCGTTGCAATAACCTATTTCATTAAGCATTTCCAGGTCATACCTGGTTCTTTCTTCAAGGCGCTGGGCTTCCACAAGCTTGTTATTATCATGAAGATATTCAAGCCGTGTTTTTAATTCTTCGACAATCCCTTCCATGGCTCTTTTTCGGGTTTTTTGCTTGGTGACATAATGGGAGGCCGGATAAATCACGGCCTGGTCAAAGCTTTTGAGCACATCCCCTTTTAAAGGATCAATTTCCCAAATCCCTTCAATGGTATCTCCAAAAAAATCAATTCGAACTGCAATATCCTCTTCATAGGCCGGAAAAATTTCAACCCTGTCCCCCCGAACCCTGAATACCCCGCGGTGAAAATCCGTATCATTGCGGGTATACTGGATATTGACAAACTTCTCCAATACCTTTTCCCGTGAAATTTCCATATCTACAGTCAGTACCACCCTTAAATCAAGGTAGTCTTCAGGCGCCCCCAGACCATAAATACAGGATACACTGGCCACCACAATCACATCCTTTCGGGCAAGAACGGATCGTGTAGCAGAGTGCCGCATCTTGTCAATAACCTCATTTATGGATGAATCCTTTTGAATATAGGTATCGCTTGACGGGATATAGGCTTCGGGCTGATAATAATCATAATAAGAAACAAAATACTCCACACAATTATCGGGAAAGAGTGCCTTGAATTCATTATAAAGCTGTGCTGCCAGAGTTTTATTAGGAGCAATTACCAGGCTTGATTTTTCAACCCTTGCAATAATATTTGCCATGGTAAAAGTCTTGCCGGAACCGGTTACCCCTAAAAGGACCTGATGCTTTTCTTTGTCTAAGACACCCGTTGAAAGATACTCAATAGCGCCCGGCTGATCTCCTGTGGGAGAAAAATCTGAAACTAAATTAAATAATCCCATAATATAATGATGCCACCTTGAAATTTAGTCATAACCATTCATACTGTTTTTAAATTTAAGACCATAATTTGATATTATCAAGTTGAAAGACCGGAAACAATATGTAATGATCACTTCCATTAAAATATAAAAGGATAAATTTAGTTTTATATTAGATTTAGATACCTATGAATTACAAGACTATCGCAAATGTCCTGGGAAAATTACTGATCGT
This sequence comes from Desulfobacterales bacterium, assembly GCA_019038815.1. Classification (GTDB taxonomy): domain Bacteria; phylum Desulfobacterota; class Desulfobacteria; order Desulfobacterales; family Desulfobacteraceae; genus Desulfobacula. Next base: position 11,004 of record JAHOYS010000303.1, read on the forward strand.
TACCGGCTGCTCCATGGTGTTTCCATTGATCTGTTCTCTTTATTACCAGGAAAACGACCTGAACGCAATTGCCATTACCGCGATCATCACTATTGGTCTGGGATATCCGTTGTGGCGGTTCTTTCGCAGGTATAACGATTTAAACCTAAAGGACGGCTTTTTCATTGCTTTTTTTGGATGGATTCTGATTTCTGCAGTTTCCGGCCTGCCGTTTATGATCCATGGATCGATTCCTTCTTTCACCGATGCCTTTTTTGAGATGATGTCCGGCTATACCACCAGTGGTGCGACCATACTGACGGATATCGAAGTAGTTCCGCACGGATTGTTATTCTGGCGCAGCCAGACCCATTTGCTCGGTGGGATGGGTTTTTTAACATTAACCATAATATTTTTGCCCCATGGAATGGGGGGAGTGCGTATATTCCGGGCCGAATCGAGTCCCGGTCAGGTCATTACCAAGGAAAAATTCATGCCCCGCAACCGGGATACAATAGTCTGGCTCTGGGGAATCTATATAACCCTGAACGTACTGGAAACCCTTTTGCTGTGCCTGGGCGGCATGTCGATTTTTGATTCATTGTGTCATTCCTTCGGAACGGTGTCAACATCCGGTTACTCGCCGTGGAATGCCAGCATCGGGCATTACAACAATGCCTACTTTGACTGGGTCATCATAGTTTTCATGTTTCTGGGGGGTATGACTTTTATGCTCTTTTACCACATGGCGCAGGGGAACTGGCACATCGTAAAAATTAATACCGAATTTCGCTGGTATGTGGGAATTATGCTCTTTTTCTGCGCAATGGTGTCATGGATCCTGTGGAAGGAAAATACATATGGCCTGATAGATTCAATCCGTTACGGAACCTTCCAGGTCACCTCTATCTTGACGACCACTGGATTCACCACTGCTGATTATGAACAATGGCCCCAGGCAGCACAGATGTTTCTCTATGCAGTATGCTTTGTCGGCGCCTGTGCCGGATCGACCACCAGCGGCATCAAAATCGTTCATTATGTTCTTATATGCAAATTTGGAATCGCGGCCATCAAGCGCATCTTCTTCCAACCCATGGCCGTGGTATCGATCCGTTTAAATCAGCGTCCGGTCGACCCCCAAATCATCTATCTGTCTGTCTGTTATTTTATCATTAACATTTTTCTGGTTCTGGGCGGAGGGTGTTTCATGACTTTAGTGGATCAAATGGACTATACCACTGCCATGAGTTCGGTGATCGCAACCCTGATGAACATCGGCCCGGGATTTGCCGGGGTAGGCCCGTCCAGAAATTACGCCTTTATTTCGGATGCTGGCAAATGGTTTTTATCCTGGAACATGCTCGTAGGCAGGCTGGAAATGTTTTCGGCCCTGGTCATATTCTACCCCTCTTTCTGGAGGAAATAAACAGGTTCAGGCCAGGAATAATTTCTGGACATCTTTCAAGTGCTGTGACATACAGACCACGATCGCCCGTTCATTACTTTGAATATGTGTATCCCCGAGAGCAACCTGCCACACGCCGTCTCTATGGATGCTCCCTATCATCATTTTTCCATTGTAATAAGAACCTATTTTGGAAAGGGGCTTGCGGGTAATCGGCGAATCTGAGGCGGCAACAATTTCTACCATTTCAGCATCAAACCCATGCAGGTGTGCCACAGAAAGCAGCTCACCCCGGCGAATGAATTTTAAAATCTTGTTGCCGGCCAGTATTTTTTTGTTCAAAGCAAGATCCGATCCCATTGTCGTCGCCAGCACCACATAATCTTCTTTGTTAACCAGTGCAATGCATTTGCTGTGTTTGCTGTGTTGTTTGCCGCGTTTGTGAGTACTTCTTGAAGTCATCAGGTGTTTGGCCAGCACGCAGCTCATGATATTTGTTTCGTTTTCACCGGTAGCGGTGATAAAGGTGTCCATCTCCAGCAGTCCCGCTGAAACCAGCACATCTGAATCCGATCCGTCACCATATAACACTTCTGCGTTCTTCAGTGCAAAGGAAAGCTCCTGAGCTGTGGGTTCATCTTTTTCGATCAGTCGGACCTTGACTGTTTTGCCTAACAGCTCAGCCAGACGGGATCCCACAAGTCCTCCTCCTATAATCATCACCCGGTGGCGTTTTTGCTGTTCGACACCTGTCAGGCCCATTAATCGGGTCAGGTTCTCATTACTGGCCATAAAAAATGCTTGATCCTGCGGCAATAATTCATCCTCACCGCCGGGGATCAGCGTGGTGATCCCCCGTGCAATTGCAACCACCCGAAATGGAAATTCATTATACTCTTGAGAGATATCTTTCAATTTCCTGTAAGCCAGCGGTGATTTCTCATGAATGCGGGTGGCCATGGCCTGTATCTGTCCCTTGGCTACAGCAATAATGTCATTTCCGGCCCGAAGCTTAATCAATCTGAAAATTTCCTGGGCAACCAACTCTTCCGGGTGAATGATCAGATCGACCTTAAGATCCCCGGCATTTAAAATGGAATTTTCATTCCCGAACTCTCTGGAGCGCACCCGGGCTATTTTGCGCGGAATGCCAAAACGATCACCAATCAAACAGGTCATCATATTCACGGCATCATTATTGGTAACCGAAATAAGATAATCCATCTTTTCAGCACCGGCTTCCCGCCAGCATTCGATACTCATGGCATTGCCCTGAATCAGGCGGGCATCTATATTCCCGTCAGCATGTCGGATCGATCCACTGTCCTGCTCAATAACGGTGATTGCATAACCCTCATGAACAAGGCGCTTGGCCAGATAATAGCCTACACCCCCCAGGCCGAGAATCAAGATGTTAGTCAATTTTGCCGGCTTATTTCCATTCATATATCAAACGTTTCCAACTAGTCATCAGTTAAAAGGTCAGT
>JAHOYS010000122.1 GCA_019038815.1 Desulfobacterales bacterium
TGTGATGAATTTTTTAAAAGAATGTCATATGGAGACCTATTGGGATTGGAAAATGGATTTTCCGCAGTCCTGAGGCGTTGTAAATAAATAATAATGTTTGTTGCAAATTGTTTAAGGTTGAAAGCAAGACTTTGTTGAAAAGGGGGCTATAGTTTTTTTAAAATCAGTGTTGCGTTTATCCCCCCGAAAGCAAAATTGCTTGTCATGACCTTGTTAACAGGCTGATGTATTTTTTTCTGGACATGAAAAACTCCTCCACAGTCAGGATCAATGTTTTCAAGATTAAGCGTGGGGATAATTATATTATGTTCCATCATTAACAGGCAGAATATCGCTTCCATGACCCCGCTTGCTGCAAGTGTGTGACCTGTAAATCCCTTGGTTGCACTAACAGGAATTGTATCACCGCAAAGCATTTTAATAGCTTGAGATTCAGCAATATCCCCCAGCTTCGTGCCGGTTGCATGGGCATTGATATAGTCGATTTCATTTATGGCACATCCAGCTGATTTTAAGGCTCCTTTCATACATCTGAGCATTCCTTCGGCCCGGGGAGATGTCATATGTTCACCATCGCAGCATGTGCTGTAACCTGTAATTTCTCCGAAAATTACGGCCCCTCTGTTTTTTGCATGATCATATTCTTCTAAGATGATGGTTCCTGCACCTTCGCTGACAACCAGGCCATCTCTGGCAATATCAAATGGTCTTGGAGTTCTTGAAGGAAGATCCCCATAATTTTTTGACGTGGCGTGAAGTACTTCAAAAATTCCGGCAGTTGAGAAATGGAGTTCATCCGCTCCGCCACATATCATGACTTTTTGATATCCGTTTTTAATAATCTCAAATCCTTCTCCAATAGCCTGTGTGCTTGTTGCACATGCACAGCATGGGGAAATAACCCGTCCTTTTGTTTTCAGCATTGCAGCCACATTGGCAGAAACGGAATGGTTCATGATTTTCATGAAAGTGGTTCCTTCAAGCATGGAGATTCCACCTGCTTTCAAGAAATCATTAAAGGTTTTTTCAATAATTTTCCCCGATCCTGTAGTTGAGCCCATTGCTATGCCTGTATCGGAAGATGAAATTATTTTTTTATCAAGGCCGGACATGGAGACGGCATCCAGGGCTGACAGTGCCGCCATAATGGCCATGGAGCCCATCGTCCTTCTGTCTTTGCGGTTAATTCTCTTTGCATTATAACCGTCACAACGACCGGCAATACGGGTCTTTAAATCCTTGATCCGTTCCCAGGATTTAATCGGCTCAATGCCGGACCGGTTGTCTAAAAGGCAATTGAATACTTCCTCTTTTGTATTACCAACAGGAGAAATAATTCCCATGCCTGTGATTGCAACTCTTTTCATTTTTTTAATTTTGTCTGCCTACAATTTTATTTGTTAAATACTCTTTTCCAAACAGCAGTTGACATAAATTAACACTGGATACAATAGAACCATGGATACCATTAAATCCAATGCTTTGTCCCGTTAAAAACAGGTTTCTTATCTTTGTTGCAGGATGGAACATCCCTTCAAGAAAGCGTTGTGCAGTTTTTTGAATTCCATAGGCACTTCCGTTTTTTGTCAGGGTATATCTTTGGAATGTAATGGGTGAATATGTGTCTGCAACTTCAATATTTTCAAAAATATCGGGGTAGACTTGTTTTATATGGTTTAATATTTTTTGGGTTATTTTATTTTTTGCGGCTTTATATTTGTTATTTTTTGATTCTTTGTAATATTTTTTTAAAAGACATGTTTCCCTGCTGCTTATTCCGGTCAAGGCTGTAACGGCAAAGTTTTTATTCGATTTATCTTTATCCGGCAGCGCACTCAAATAAACCATTCCCAAAGGATCATCCTGGAGTATGTTATCCCGTCCATACTGATAGTTCACATCCCATGAATCATAAATATACGTATCATTTTTTTCAAGCGGGCAATTGTTTTTTGTCCATTTTAATGCCACGCCAAATAATCCCGGTGTGTTGGCTTGGTTCAACCTATTTCGAAAGGCAGGCCGGAATAGTTCGGAAGGGCAGATATCAAGAATCAAAGAAGGATGTCCTGAAAATATAATTTTTTTAGAAAACAGTCTCTCATTATTGTCTAAAATAACTCCGATAACTGTTTTGTTTTTTATAATTAATTTTTTGACATGGGAATTAACATAAATCTTTCCACCTTTAGCTTTAAAACTATCAGCAAGGGTGTCTGAAAATGGTGTATTCAATTCGTTAATTCTGAAACTTGAGTTCAAATATGAATCCGATACAATAAAATGAATTAAAAGAGGACATTCCTTGCTGGAAATACCATATAAAGGGCTGTTTGCTGTTAAAAGACTTTTCAGTCTGCCTGAAATATCAATTGATTTCAGATATTCTTCAAGAGGACCGGTATGTCGCAAAGACAGGTCTTTTTTGGGTATTATACCCGGATCGTACATACCGATATTTGATATGACATGTTTTAAATCCGAAAAATATGTAGCGATGCTTTTTTCCTGATCCGGGAAGTTTTTAATTAATTTATTCTGAAAATTATCATGCCCTGTGGGTATTTTATAATTATTTGTTGGAAAATAAACTCTTTCAAAACAGTCATCGGATAATTTTACAAGATCAAGCTTATCCATAATATCCAGGTATGTGAAATAATACCATAATGGCTGGCCTGGCTTTAGAGACCCCAGCCTGTGAACACCTGTTGGAAAGATTTTTCCTTTTCGCGAATAGGTCTGTGTCATTCCGCCGGCAATGCTGTGCTGTTCTAAAACAAGTGCTTTTTCTCCTTCCTTTGCAAGCATGATCCCGGCCGCCATTCCACTGATCCCGGAGCCTATGATAATTGTATCATATATGCTTTTATCCATTAAACGGTCTCCTGTCATTCTGGTTAACAAATCTTTCCATTAATGAAGGTATGATCATCAGGGCCAGGATCAGGCTGGTCAACATTCCGGTCAGTCCGGCCACTCCAATTGAAAATAATGCTTCATGTTTTGCAAGCGCAAGGCAGATGAAAGCTCCAATGGTTGTCATGGCGCAGATAATGACGGCACCAGCGGTAATATTGTTTTTATTGTCTTTTTTGTGCAGTTCATGATTTGTCAGAAAAATACTGAAATCCACTCCCACACCAAAAACAAAAATTATAAAAATCATACTGATCAGGTTAATGGGAATATCTGTCAGACCCAGTATGCCGGCAGTGATGAAGGCACTTAAGAAAACCGGACATACGGTTATCAGAACAATTTTCAGGTTTCTGAAAAACACGGCAAGAACCAATATCATTGAAGCAGCGGCAAAAAAGAAAAGCCGTTTGAATTCTTTTGCAACATGGGATGTCATTTTTTCTATAAAATATCTTTTATCAAGGAACATTGACCCGTTGATTTTTGATTTTATCTGTTCAGTGATCTGGGGAATTAACGATTTGTTTTTTATATTCAATGTCGTCAGAATGAGCACTTCGTTTTCCTGGAATACCACTTTTGAGTCGATCAGCTTTTTGAGTGCTGTATTAGCAAAGTCATTGATGGAGAAAAAGGTCTGGTCTTGTTTGAGGCTGTCAAAAAAAGGTTTGAAGGTATCTTTTTTAAACCCGGTTGCAGCGGATGCATCCCTGAACATCAGTTCAATATTTTTTATCCGGTCTTTGGTCATAAATGTTTTTAAATTTATATAATTATCCTTTCTTTTTTCCCATGAAGGAAGAATGTCGGACAGAGAGGCAACCTGGTCAATCATTTCTTTTCTCTGCATCTGTTTTAACAATTCAAAAAGAGCATCATTTTTTTGTAAAGCTGTTTCCAGGGTGCCGGCCCTTATCAGCACTAAAGTCGGAGAAAAGCCTCCCCATATTTCAAGAAAATTGTCCATGTCACTTTTTGTGATCGGTTGCAGATGGTTAAGTTTAGAGATGTCACCTTCAAACCTGAAGTCCCTGATTCCTGTCATGGCGATGATAAAAAGTGTCATACCTGCAAGGACAATGAGCCTGATATGGTTTCGTCTGAAATCCATTAACCGGTTGCAAATTTTCACCAGAGATATGATGGGTTCCCGCAGTTTTGTTTTAAATGGCGGAATAAAAAATTTTAACAGGAATAATGCAAAAAAAGCCGCCCCAAAAATTCCTATGACAGCAAAGCTTCCCATTTGCCTCTGACCCGGGAGTGAAGAGAATAACAGGCAGCTGAAGGCGGTCATGGTTGTACATGCACCTGCAACAATGGGAAGCTTTAACCTTGTTATGACAGCATCGGTCGCAAGTCCCTGTGAGTTATCAACATTAAAAAGAATATGAATGCCGAAATCAACGGTTATTCCAAGAAGAATTGTCCCGCATCCCAGGGCGATTGCCGACACATCATTGCTGGTTAACGAGATGATTGCCGAGGCAAATGAAAGGCTTATAAAGGTTGGCAGAAAAATTAAAATCACATGGATCGGTCTTCTGAAAAACAGGATGCCTATAATGAAGATACCTGCGCTCAAGACCAGCACTGCACGTTTAACATCCTGCTGGATAGTTTTTGAATTATCAAGGGTTGCAGCATGGGTCCCGGAAAATCGGATGTGGATCTTATTATTATATTTTTTTGTTATTTTGTCTCTTATATCATTGAGAAACCCCATCATCTGAACACTTTTTTTGGTATCCAGTGCTGAAAAATTCGGGGTTGCCATCATAAGTAAATGGGTTCCATTTTTGTTGTATATTCTTGATCCCTTAATTTTAGCCCCGTAAGTTTCTTTTTTAAATGCATTGAGTTTGGAAAGGATTAACTCGTTAATCTCAAGCGGATCATAAATCAAACTGTCAGCCATAAACATGCCGGACGGGCTTAAAAGTTTTTGTTTTATCCGAATCAACTGCTCATGAATTTGTTCCGGATTCAGCCGGGACTCAATTGCTGTTAAATCGTTTTTATCCAGCAAGGACAGCCTGTTTGCGCTTACCAGGTTTAAAAGATTTAAAAAGCCGTCATGAGAGAATTTATAAACAATGCCGGAAAAATACGGGGAGATATTGATTTTATTGAAAAAATTGTCCGCAGCCTGTTCAAATATTTTATTGTCAGCCGCCAGGTTTTCAATATCAATATAAAGGGTTTCGGTAGCCGGGATATTATTAATAATAAAATTAAAATCCTCTACCATGGGGTCTGAATCTGGAAGCATGGATGTTATTTTTTCATCCAGACTCAGGTTTAGAGTAAAAAACATGCACACTATAAAAAAAGCGCCGGTGCATATAAAAACAAATTTGTTTTTACTCCAATAATTCATATTCTTGAGAATATTAATGCTGAGTTATTACCACCAAAAGCCACTGATTCAGATATTGCAGCCCTGCAGGACAGTTTTTGGGCCTTTCTCACAGGTGAGCTTTTTAAGATATCATCCTTTTTTGAAAAGCCGATACTTGCCGGTATATTTTCATTGATAAGGCTTTGTATTGTAAATACGGCTTCTATTGCCCCGGCTGCTCCCAGTGTGTGTCCGGTATACCCTTTGGTAGAAAAAAATGGAACGCCGGGCAAAATTTCAGATAATACCAGGTCTTCAACCTGATCGTTATCCTTTGTTCCCGTGCCATGAGCATTGATAAAACCGATGTCGGATCTGTCCAGGCAGCTTTGCCTGATTGCTTGTCTCAAAGCTTTTTTCAGGCCTTGTCCATCCGGTTTCGGGGCGGTCAGATGGTATGCATCACATGCTGAACCATAGCCGGCAGTAAAACATTTATGATGAGAAGGCAATGAAGCCTTTTGGGGCACAGGCTCAAGAATGACTGCAGCCGCACCCTCACCAAGGTTTAATCCGTTTCTTTTTTGGTCAAATGGCTTACACGGATTTCTGTCTGTTATCATCAGGGAAATAAATCCATTATAGGTTACCTTGCAAAGTTCATCCGTGCCACCTGCGATGACAAGATCACATAGACCGGCCTTTAACCATGAGATCCCGATACCAATAGCATCGGTTCCTGATGCACAGGCATTGACAACAGACTGAACAGGTCCGCTAAGGTTAAATTCTTTGACAATGGATGCTGCAGGATTGCTGTTTAAAAATCGCTTTACAGGGTCCATTCCGGGAGTTTTACCCAGTTTGTAGTCAATGTAAAATTGATCATTATTCAAAGTACAACCCACGGTTGTGCCCATGCAGACGCCCACCCGCCGGGTTTTAAGATCGCATGGATCTATTCCGGCATCTTCCAGGGCCTGGTATGCGGCTGCCAGACCAAATTGTGCGGTTAATGTCAGGTCATTGTTTTTTGGGGAAACCTGTGGTGAGTTGAATTTATCAGAGATCTGGAAAACAGGATATTTAACCGGGTGGTCTGTTACAAAACGGCTGGGAAATGTTATATTTCTTACACTGGCAAACATATTGCTCATACATTCATCAAGGTTTGAACCAAGAGCACTGATGCAACCCGTTCCTCTTACACTCACCCTGATATTTTTATTAGCAGCTTCTTTCAATATGCTTTAATCCTTTATGCTGAACGGTATTTCATTGCTCCTGGTCAGCTTCCCATATATCATAAAAATTAAAAAACTGGTACGGATACTCCTGTATAAACAATTCCAGAGAGGTCACAAATTCCTGTACATATGGCTTGTACCGCTCCTTTTTTTTCCCAAGCTTTGCCGGGATATGGATAATATCAGGGATATTCAGTTGATAACTGTCCGGACCTGATTTGTGAGAATAAAGGATTACAACAGGTTTTTGCGCGATTGAAGCTATTTTATACGCACTGAACGGGAACAGGGCATCTTTGCCAAGAAAATTAATATTAACACTAAGTTCTTTATTTTTGAAAATTCTGTCCCCCATGATGCACAGAATTTCATCATTCTTAAGAACATTCAGCATTTCAATGGTGCCGCCAAGGAATTGTTCAGGATTAATAATTTTTAAATTATTTTGAGCATTACCGTGCTCAAAATAATGTTTGTCAATATCCAGATCATTTCTGAGCATTAAAAGATTTACCGGTTTTTTAAGCTCAGAAAGTGCAGACATGACTACCTGCCAGCATCCTGTATGGGACATCAGTATGATAAAACCTGTATCCAGTGATTTGATTTTTGACAGATCATCTGGATTACCAAAAGAAATCCGGATGGATTTTTGACCGGATATGCCGAGGATCGCCCGGTCTATAAGTGCCTTGCCTAAATGAAGAATCAGCAGGTATCTGTCACATATTTTTTTGATGATTCCTGAAGCTGGAAATCTTTTTGAAAGATATGGATCGGTTTTTTTTCTTATTGATGGGAAAAAAAGTGTGTAATAAAATACAATAAAGTATAAGAAAAAATAGGCCAGTCTCCGGCCTCCTGTTTTTATCATAAAATAGAAAAAATTATGTCCGAATTTTGATCCTATGCTTTTACTGCTCCATTTTATGTCGTTTTTATCTGTCATGATTTTTTACTTAAAGCCGATACTGCAGTTGCCGTTAAAAAAAGTGTGATAAACGATAGAAAACTTAAAACAGGTGCAATGATTAAAGATCCTAAAAACCATTCATATAACCTTTGAAGGCCCTGATTTCCGATAGTTTCAAATGAAATATCCGTTAAAAAGGTGCCGTCATGGGTTAAAAAATATCCCGCCTCAATACAAATGGCCGGAACCACTGGCGGCATGCACAGCTGGCTTGTACCAACTGCAACCAGTTTATTTAATCTGAAAAATCCTGCAACCATCAAAATAACAAGGGTATGAAGAGCAATCAAAGGTAAGGTCCCTAAGAAAATACCTATTGAACCGGACATTGCAATGTGAAAAGGTGATACGTTCTGGGCAAGAAAAATCCGTATGGATTTTAAGGGTTTAAAAATTGAAAATTTATGATCATTTTTTTTAATAATTTTTTTATGGGGTACAGGTAAAAATGATCTGAGAGTAAGCCTTGTATTTAAGTGTGTCAGCCTGACATTGTCCAAAAAAAGTTTAAAATGGGAGATTCTTTTTTTCGGGGGCGGATAATGGACGGATATATCAATATCTTTAATTGTAACTCCTGCCCAGGCAGCCTTAACAAGCACTTCAACTTCAAAGGAATAATGTTTCTCAGATAATGCCAGGTTCTCAAGTACGAATAAAGGATAGGCCCTGAACCCGGACTGGGCATCGCCTGTAGACTGTCCGGTCTGAATTCTGAACCAGAGATTGGAAAAACTTCTGCCAAATTTTGATGCGCTGGGAATGGCTGAAGAAGTAAAATCTCTTTTGCCTATATATAAAGTTTCAGGAGAGTTCAAGATGGCCTGTTTGAATAATAAGAATTCTTCGGGATTATGCTGAAGATCAGCATCTATTGTTACCAGATGAGTCATGCCCAGTTTAGAGGCTTGTCTGGCAGCAGTCATGATTGCGGCACCTTTTCCCAAATTGCGGTCATGGCGAATCAATTTAATATTGATATCTTTAAAATGATCTTTTTTTAAATCAGTGCTGCCGTCATCAATCACAAGAACATCTTTGTGAATTTTTTTACAGCGTTCTATGACATTAAGGACAGTTTTCCCATGATTATATAATGGTATCGCAATAAGTATTTTAGGTTGTGTTGCCGTCATTTCATATGGTTACCTGATATTAAAATAGATGGACAGGTCATCGAAAAGCTGGCTGGAAAAAAGGATCTTTCTGAATTTCACAAGACTGTCATGGAAGACTGTTGAATTATCATATACATTAAAGTCTTTGTTGAGAGTCTCATAAATTCTTTTTGTGCCATATCCAAGTTTATCAGCATTTTTAAAGGACAGGGCCTGTAAATCTGCAAGTATTTCAAGGGTAATTATATGCTTGGCATTGCTTACCAGTCTGAAGGCTTTTCTGGCTGCAACTGTACCCATGCTGACGACATCCTGGTTTGTGGCATTACATGAAATGGAGTTTACGCTCATGGGATTTGCAAGGTTCCTGTTTTCCGCTGTAGAAGATGTGGCAAGGTATTGAGCCCCCATAAACCCCATGGTAAGTCCTGGTTCTCCGACAATAAGATGTTCTGGCAGCCCTTCATTCAAGTTTTTATCAAGAAGCTTATTGATCCTTCTTTCAGACAGATTGCATAAGGTTGACATGGCAATACACAGCGCATCCATTGCAAAGCTGATGCTTTGGCCGTGGAAATTGCCGCCGTGTAAAATTTTTTTCTTTTCAGCAATAATGATAGGATTGTCATTTGTTGAGTTGGCTTCGGTTTCAATCGTTCTAACTGCATAGTCAATGGTTTCCTTAACCGGTGCAAGGATTTGAGGTGTGCATCTTATGGAATAAACATCCTGGACATTAATAGTGGTTTCAAAGACAGGGATATCACAACCGTTTTGATTTCTAATCCGATCATGCATGTGTTCTCTTTTGGTGATATTTTGAGTACCGGCATACAATTTTTTAATCCTGTCGGAAACGGCAATCTGGCCGGGGTGAGGTTTGACCCGGTGGAGATCCTCGTCAAAAGCATCGTCTATGCCACCAAATATTTCAATTGCAAAAGCTGCATTGACACAGGCAATATTTAAAAGTTTATTGGCACCAAACAATGTAAAAGCTGAAATGGCAGTCATCGCAGCCGTGCCGTTCATCAATGCAAGCCCCTCTTTATAGCTGAGTTTGAGGGGTTTCAAGCCTGTTTTTTCAAAGGCTTCAGTGACGGTTACAAGTTGCCGTTTTAAGTAAACTTTTCCCTTGCCGATAATAGCCAGAGACATGTGAGCCAGATGGATTAAATCTCCGGATGCACCGACACTTCCGCTTTCAGGGATATAGGGAGCCAAATCATTATTAATCATATCCCTCATCAGCTCAAGAAGTCTGATCCTGACACCTGAATGACCTTTTACAAGCGTATTTAAACGGACTGCAAGAATTGCCAGTGCAATATAGGGCAATATAGGTGCCCCAAGCCCTGCGGAATGACTGATAATTAGATTGTCCTGCAGTTTTTCGATTTGCCTGTCATTTATTATTTTATTACACATGGGGCCAAAAGAGGTGTTGACGCCGTAAACAATTTTTTTATTTTTAATGGATTCTTCAAGAAAGGCCCTTGATTTTCTGCATTTTTCAAGGGCTTTATCATCCAGTTCAACTCTTTTGTCCCCAATTCCAATGGCAACAATATCTCTGTAGGTCAGGTCATTGCCCGAAAGAACAATAACAGGTTTTTTATCCATGTAATTTATTCACCTTAAAATAATTGTTAAAGGGTGATGAATTTATCGTAAATCAAAAAAAGTCATCCTTTTTCGTTTTTTATCGAACTGATACACTTTTTTGTCCGCTTTTTCCCGGCCGATGATTTTGATCTCGGGGACAACCCGGATTTTAGCTCTTAATGTTTCACTGATCCAGTTTTCGTCCTGATTTTTGTCCGGGTTTGCGCTGCAGAGAGCAGCGTACAGCATGATACGATCAGTGCCGTCTTTGTTTTTTTTAACTTCTATATAGCCGTTATGGAATCTTTTATTTCCTTCAAGACAAGCCAGAATTGCATTTGGAAAAACAGTGGTCCCTTTGTATTTTAACATCTGATTTTTTCTGCCGATGATGGGTGCAATCCTTTTAGTAGTGCGGCCGCAAGAGCATTTTTCATTAATCAGATATGAGATATCTCCTGTTTTAAACCGTATCAAAGGCATTCCTGTTACCCCTAAAGGAGTAACGACAATCTCACCTTTCTCTCCATCTTTAACCCGGGCTCCATCATCATCAAGAATTTCTAAAATATTTAATTCCGGTCTTAAATGCCCCCCTCTTCTGGCTGAACATTCACAAAAGGTTGTTGCGATTTCAGATGAGGCATACGTGGAATATATCCTGGCGCCCCACATTTTTTCCAACTCTTCAGCTATTGGAAGAAGATTTAAACTCTCATCTTTAGTGGGTTCCCCGATGGCAATCAGTTTTTTTATATGGGTTGCAGCAGGAGTCTCATCGCTGTCAATGGCATGTTGTCCTATTTTATACATCAGGGAGGGCACACCAACTATAACAGTTGCCTTTGCAAGCTTGATCAGTTCCCAGTGCTGAGAGGCACTCCCGGACCCGCTTCGCAATATTGTTGCTTTTAATTTTACACCGCCTAGAAAATATGCAATCCCGGCCATGAAACACCGGTCTAAAGCAGCGCAGATAAGCATTGTATCATTTTCATTTATTCCTGCCATGGCAAAAGCTATTTCTTCGTTATATGCCAGCCTTGAAAGATCACTGGATGTAAGCGAGATAATGGTCGGCAATGCTCCTGATGTTGCAGAAGTCAGACAGACATCAACAATCTCTTTGTTATCAACACATAGAAAATTTTTGGTTGAAGCAAGATCGCTTTTTTGTGTCAAAGGAAGATGTGCTATGTCAGAAAGTTTTTTGATTTGTTTTAAATCTATTTTTTTATCTTTGTATAGCTCCCTGTAAAAAGGAGAGTTATTCACCGTAAACTTCAGATGATGCAAAAAAAGTTCGGTTTGATGTTTTTTTATCTCGTCAGCTCCGGCAGATTGAAGGAATGAATATTGTTTGGCTGAAAAATCAGTGATGACCGGAGAGGAGGAAAACAATGTTGTGTTTTTCATAAGTGTTTTTTATTGTAGCATTCCAACCATTTGTAGAAATCAATTCTAATTTCTTACGCCTGATACCTTTCCTGAACTATCAAAAAGAACAGCCTTGGTGCCAAAACGGTTAGTCCAATAGATCCACTCTTGCCCATTCAGCGAAGGAGTTTTGTGGGCGGCAGGATAGCCCAATGCTGTCATTACTCCTTGCCTTGACATGCCTTTAAGCGCTTTGCCCTGTTCTACTCCTTTCAAGTCCAGGGATGACAGCCCATCAAGGGAAACTTTATTAATGGAAAATATTGCATCAATATACTTCTCCTTATCCATGTCCATGTATTTAGAGGCAAAAATAAATTTAATCTTATGCCCGGTATCGGTTTGTACCAGAGTGAACCCGTTTCTCCATGGTAAAATCTTTATTTGTGTATTGGGTGGAATGATTCCGTGGCCGGTGAATGGACCTGTCCAGTTGGCACAATGTGCTGTAATGTTATTGGTACTTTTCTGTTGGATATGGATATTATACTTATTGTATACTATTTTACCCTTTTCTGATGCATACACGGACCCGGAGTTGATATACCCGGATGCTGTCAGAGAAAAGATCATAATCATGACCAGAATAAAACCCTTTTTCATAGTATCACCTTATTTAATTAAAGTTAAAATTTAAGACAGTTACTTTAGATTTTATATACTATTATTAAGACTTTTGCATGAAGTCAAGATATGAAAATTAAATTTAAGGTGGAAAAGAATAAAGATAATTTTGATTGTCTTTGCTGCTCAATAAAAAAATACCAAGGATTATGTTGATAGGCAGGAAGTTAAATGGTATCAATTGTAAATTTTGAAAGAGTAATTTTATATTTGTTGTTTTTAACGTTTTACCGGAATTGATAGGATGTTTTATTTGTATGGAACTGAATAGAAAACTTAAAGAAATGATCATTGAAGAGCTTCAGATTGAAGACATAACACCTGATGAAATTGATGACGACATGCCCCTCTTTGGCGATGGTCTTGGGCTTGATTCGCTAGATGCAGTTGAACTTGTTGTACAGCTACAGGTGCATTTCGGTGTTGAAATAAAAAACATTGAAGAAGGAAGACCCGCATTGCAATCTATTAACACCCTTGCCAAATTTGTAGAAGCAAAACAAACTGAATCAGTAAATGAGGCGTCATCCTGAAAATAGCCATACAAGGCATAGGCGCAGTTAATCATCTGGGTGACAAGCTTTCAGATATGGAACCGGTTTATTCTGATGGCTTTAATTCCATAAAAGATTTGTCAACTTCCCTCCCCGGGGATAGTGAAAAGCTAAGTCGAACTATGGTTGATACGTCGCACCTGTCCGATTATCTGCCGAAAAAAAGCTTGCGCAGAATTGATCATTTTTCAAGAATAGCTTTGCTGAGTGCCGGCAAGGCCATCAAGGATATTGACCCGTCACTGTTTGCCAAAGATAATACAGGTGTAATTATAGCCACCGGTTTTGGTGCTCTGCAAACAACATTTGCATTTTTGGATTCTTATATTGAAAAAGGAGATAAGCTTGCTTCTCCAACACATTTTTCAAACTCGGTGCATAATGCTGCTGCTGCGCATATTTCAATATGTTATGGCATAACCGGCCCGAATCTTACCATAAGTCAATTTGACATGTCTTTTTTTTCTGCCTTGACAACGGCTGTAGCATGGCTTAGGACAGAAAAAGTAGATACAGTATTACTCGGCACTTCAGATGCTTTTTGCGATGTTTTAGGATATTGTATCGATAAGCTTTCCGGCAAAAAGGAGGCTTGTGTATATTCTTTTGGAGAAGGGGCGGCTTTTTTCGGGCTCACACGGGAAGAGGAAAAGTCCAAACATGGTTATTTTGAGGATATATCCGTAGGAAATTATAAAAAGGCAGGTCTGGATATTCCAGAAGATAGCCTGTTGGTTTTGTCCCCGTCGTCCATTGATACCTGTAATGATGGATTTATGAATTATTTAAAGAATAATAATAAAGCACTTTATAGAAACCATTTGTTTTCACCCACGGATTGCAGTATGGATGCCTTTTTTTCAACAAAGCTTTTCAAAAAAATATGTTATGTGAAAATTGGTCAGAATGGAGAGTATGGAAAAATGATAATCAC
>JAHOYS010000188.1 GCA_019038815.1 Desulfobacterales bacterium
GTTTGGTTCCATACCGGAGAATTCCGGTATGGAACCTGAGAACTTAAAACATATCAGGATAATCCCTGATCCAGCATTGCATCGGCTACATGGCGGAATCCGGCAACATTTGCTCCAAACACATAATTGCCTTTTTTATTAAACTCAGCAGATGCTTCATAACACTGGTCATGGATATGTTTCATCACCTGGTGAAGTTTATTATCGACCTCGTCTTCTGTCCAGTTCATAAAATTGGCATTCTGTGCCATTTCAAAACAGGAACAGGCAACCCCTCCTGCATTACATGCTTTTGCAGGACCATAAATGATATCTGCATTTTCCAGAAACTCCATCCCCTCAAGAGTCACGGGCAGGTTTGCTCCTTCGACAAGGCATTTAACCTTGTTTTTTACCAGATTTTTTGCGTCATCAAGTTCAAGTTCGTTTTGTGTCGCACAGGGAAATGCAATATCGCACGGGATATCCCAAGGTCGTTCGCCCGGATAAAATTTGACTTTAAAACGATCTGCATAATCTTTTACAACATCATTGCCGCTCAACCGCAGTTTCAGCATATAATCAACTTTTTCGCCTGTAACTCCATCAGGATCATGGATGAATCCATCAGGGCCTGAAAGGGTAATGACTTTGCCACCAAGCTCATTGACCTTTTTTACGACACCCCAGGAGACATTTCCAAACCCGGAAACCGTCACAACCTTGCCTTCAATATTATCATCAATATTTTTCAGCATTTCTTCGGCAAAATAAACCACACCATAGCCTGTAGCTTCAGGCCTTAAATAGCTTCCGCCCCATGCAATGCCTTTGCCCGTTAAAACGCCTTCAAAAGTTTTATTCATTCTGCGGTACATGCCGAAAAGATAACCAATTTCGCGTCCTCCCACACCGATATCTCCTGCCGGGACGTCAGTGGATGCACCGATGTGCCGTGACAATTCCAGCATGAAACTGTGACAGAAATTCATTATTTCATTATCTGACTTGCCCCGTGGATTGAAATCAGATCCGCCTTTCCCGCCGCCTATGCGCAAGCCTGTCAATGCGTTTTTAAAGATCTGCTCAAACCCGAGACATTTGATAATACTCAAAGTAACAGAAGCATGGAATCGAAGCCCTCCCTTATAGGGGCCCAGCACATTATTAAATTGAACGCGATGTCCTGTGTTGACCTGAACCCGGCCCTGGTCGTCTTTCCATGGCACCCTGAAAGTGATTGATCGGTCCGGTTCGACCAGTTGCTCAAGTATCCGGTTGTTTTGATACTCCCTGTTAGAATCCAGGACCGGTGTGATGGATTTAAATACTTCTGAAACCGATTGGATATATTCCTTTTCCCAGGGACATTTTCCCTTAAGCATATCCAAAACTTCATTCGTATAAATACTCATAATCTTTCCCCATTAAATTATTTTTATCCTTCCCAATTCGTACGATTCCTTTTATCATTCCTGTTATTATATAATCAACCTTTTTTGACCTTTTTAATGACTTTTCAACAGTCTTATTTTTTGATTTTAATCTGCTTAAACAGATAAGTTTTCATGTTTCCATATTATTGACAGCCTTTTCCTGATTTAGTAAGTTGTATTTTAAATCCTTATCATTGAGCGACAGGAGATAACATTTGAAAATCATTATTGTTGGTGCCGGAGAAGTCGGGTATAATATTGCCAGCCGTCTGGCTTCCGAAAACAAGCGGGTCATTGTCATTGATAAGGATCAGGACGCTATTCGAAGGCTTTCCGAGAATCTTGATATACAGGTTATTACAGCATCAGGCAGCAGTCCCAAGGTTCTTATTGATGCCGGTATCAAAGAGACTGATATCCTTTTAGCAGTAACAGACAGTGATGAAACAAATCTTGTGGCCTGTCTGATAACCGACTTGATTTCACCCACAACAAAAAAATTTGCCAGGATCAGAAATTCTGATTTTGATCCATATCATGACCGGTTTAAAAAAGGAAATCCCCACATTGATACAGTGATAAACCCTGAAATTGAAGTGGTAAATAATATCAAAAAACTGATGGATGTTCCAGGCGCCGTTGATGCAGGAGATTTTATTGACGGTCAGGTAAAATATGTCGGGATCAGACTTGACAGGTCTTCTCCCATGGCAGGAATGAGACTTGTTGATTTTTCTTCCAGGTTTGGCGAGGACCGGCCGTTGATTGCCGCCATCATCAGAAAGGATAAAATTATTGTCCCAAGAGGAAGTAACAAGATTGAACCCGGAGATTTAATCTATTTTGTAAGTGAAACCGAAAAGCTTGAAAAAATGCTCAGTCTTTTTGGTAAAAAAATTGTGCCCATCCAAAGAGTTTTTATTATCGGCGGCGGGCGAATCGGTGAACGGCTGGCCAAAAGACTTGAAAAAGAATCGATCAAGACAAAAATCATTGACTCTGATATTGACCGCTGTCATTACCTGTCTGAACAAATGGATAAAGCCGTTGTTCTTCATGGTGACGGATCTGACCAGACGCTCTTTCTTGAAGAGAATATAGGCCAGAGTGACGTTGTTGTTTCTGTTACCGATGATGATGAAACCAATATCCTTGTTTCCCTTCTGGCAAAAAATTTAGGGGTTCATGATACGATCACCAGGATCGGGAAATCAAGTTATTTTCCCCTGCTTGCCACCATCGGTATTGAAAAAGTTGTCAGCCCGAGGCTGTCGGCTGTCAGCTCAATTTTACAGAATATCAGGAAAGGGAAGGTCTTGTCTGATATTTCAATCTTTGGTGAGAGAGGAGAATTTATTGAAGCCATTGCCCTTGAGACGTCTGACATTACTGACAAGCCGTTAAAAAAACTTTCCTTTCCCAAAGGTGCGATTCTTGTCTGTA
This sequence comes from Desulfobacterales bacterium, assembly GCA_019038815.1. Taxonomy (GTDB): domain Bacteria; phylum Desulfobacterota; class Desulfobacteria; order Desulfobacterales; family Desulfobacteraceae; genus Desulfobacula. The sequence goes on from JAHOYS010000188.1 coordinate 2,859, forward strand.
TCATCAGAAACGGTCAAATCATAATTCCATCGGGCGACAGTGTTGTCAAGCCGGATGATCGAATCATCATGTTTGCTGTCAAGCATGCCGTTAAAAAACTTGAAAAACTTTTGACAGTTAAACTGGACTTCTTTTAATGCGCTGGCAGTTCATCGCACGTATTATCGGCATCCTTTTAATTTTTCTGGGATTTTCCATGGCTGCCCCTTTGCTTGTGAGCCTCCATTATCATGACCTTTCCAGGGACAGCTTTATTCGCTCCATCGGCATCACCATGGCGGCAGGGCTCATCCTGATAATCCTGTCAAAAAAACAAGATGAAGATGCTTATATTAACAAAAAAGAGGGGATGACTGCCGTTGCACTGGCCTGGACAGGCATTGGCATTTTTGGTGCCCTGCCCTTTTATTTAAGCCCTGAATTCACAAATTTTACCGATGCATTTTTTGAATCTGTCTCAGGTTTTACAACAACCGGGTCATCTGTAATGATAAATATTGAAGGCGCTACAAAAAGCCTTCTTTTCTGGAGAAGTTTTATCCAATGGCTGGGCGGTATGGGAATTATTGTCTTGTCCCTTGCCATACTGCCTTTTTTAGGTGTTGGCGGCATACAATTGTATAAGGCGGAAGTGCCAAGCCCTGTGCCGGATAAACTTACTCCCAGGCTGAGTGACTCTGCAAAAATTTTATGGGTAGTATATGCGGTTTTCACCCTGCTTGAAATCATTTTTTTACTGGGCGGGGGCATGCCGTTATTTGAGGCAGCCTGTCATGCATTTACAACCATGCCCACAGGTGGTTTTTCTCCCAGGAATGCTTCCATTGCCCATTATAACAGTGCCTATTTTGATTATGTTATTGTTATATTCATGATCCTGGCCGGGATTAATTTTTCTCTTCATTACCAGATGCTTCGCGGCAAAACGCTTGCCTTCTGGAAAGACACAGAATGCAGGTTTTTCCTTGGATTGGTATTTGCATTAACCCTTTTGGTAACATGGGATATTTATGGTTCTGTTTACACTTCCATTAAAGATGCCTTTCGGTTTGCAAGTTTTCAGGTTGCCTCAATCCTGACAACAACGGGATTTGCAACGGCTGATTATGAAAAATTCCCAGGGATGAGTCAGGTGATTCTGTTTGCCTGCATGTTTATCGGTGCTTCTGCAGGTTCTACAGGCGGTGGAATGAAATGCGCCAGGATCATTGCCTGCTACAAGTATTGTTACAGGGAATTATTTAAGATCATACATCCGCGAAGCATCAGTCATGTAAAAATAAACAATACAGTTATTCCGGATGACGTTCTACGAAGTATAATGGGATTTATGGCCCTTTATATCGCTCTTTTTATTGTATCAAGCATTCTTCTTGCCGGCATGGGAGTTGACATGATGACAGCTTTTGGTGCGGTTGCAGCCTGTATCGGAAATATCGGTCCCGGATTCGGAACAGTAGGGCCCACTGAAAACTTTGCCCATCTTCCTGTTATGGGAAAATGGCTGCTTGCCTGGTGCATGCTGCTGGGCAGGCTGGAAATTTATACCGTTATTATCCTCTTTGTTCCCGAATTCTGGAAAAAATAATTATTTTATTTCAGGATGTATTGCTAAAGAATGTAAAAACTGCTGCGTATGCATTTTCATTCTTGATCTAAAAATCTCTACGGTTTCCAGCATCGATGCATACCCTTTTTGAAAGTTGTCTTGAAAATCTTCTTCAAACAATTGGTGTGTTTGCTCATCTGAAAAGGTAAGGTTATCAATATCCTTGATCTCTTTCTGCAACTCCGGATTTTTATCCAGGGTTTTCATGACCATCTGAGCCCGAAAATCCATGCGTCTTTTATATTGTTTTGCAACACCGGACATCATATGGTATGCCAGCTCGTGATTCTCTTCAAACAATTGAAGCATCCTTTTGCCTGACAGGGTGATTACTTCGCTGGGTTCCTGACAGACGGCGGTATAAGTTGCTTTTGAGCCCTTAACAAGTGCTGATGTTCCAAAAGAAGACCCGGACTGAATATTATCGAGAATAACATCAATCTCAGGTGTCAGTTCAATTTTAATGGCCACCTGTCCCATTATCAGCATATAAAACGTATCCACCTTTTCATTGACACTTATTAATTGTGTATCTGTGCCAAAAATACTTAACTGGGCTTCGCTGGCAATAATTTCAAACAAATGATCCGGAAAATCTTTTAACAGATTAATACGTTTTAAATCTTCTATTTTTACCATTTGAACGCCTCAGCTTAAGTTAAAATAAACACTAAAAGAATAAAGGATATGGCAACGGCTGCACCAATACCAACAGGCAGAGTTCCGTTAAGAATATCATTGTAAAGCTGGTTTTTCTTTATTGCCAGCCGCTTATCCCGATAACCCAGAACCAGCCAGATATTCACCGCTACGAACAAAGCAATTTTTGCTGCCGTATTTTTAAAAAAGGATACAAGGCCTTTAAGAAATCCCATTACAACACCTTCGGATATCATATTTAATGTATTTAATCCCTTATCCAGAACGATATATCCTCCACGGCCAAGCTTCCGATAAAACCAGTCAACATCAAGGTTAATGGATTTAATTTCCGGCGGATAATATCCGGAAAGAATCAAAAGGGCAAAAGCAAGGGCGCCAAACATTAAAAGCTGGAGCTGGCCCACAACATGTGCGCCGGTATAAGGCACATAATCAACAGTGAAGGGCAGAAGATTGTATAAGGGTTGAGGAAAAACTCCTATAAAAATACAGGCAAATGCTGCAATAGCCATTGCCAGTATCATATTCCATGAAGGATCCTTGGCCCTGATACCTGAATCATGGCCGAAAAAAGTGAAAAACGGAACTTTAATACCTGCATGATGAAACACACCTGCAGATGCGAACTGCAATATCAGGTAGACAAAAACCATCTTTTCATTAACCGTTGCAGTTACGACCATGGATTTGGAAACAAATCCTGAAAATAAAGGGAATGCGGAGATGGATGCTGCACCGACAATACAGAAAAGACAGGTCAGCGGCATTGTTTTATAAAGCCCCCCGATTTCAGTACACTTGATCTTTCCTGTCATCTGCAGGACTGACCCTGCAGCCATGAAGAGCAGGCCCTTATAAAGAATATGGCAAAATGCATGGGCTGTCGCACCATTCAGCGCAAGTTGAGTGCCAATGCCGATCCCGACGAGCATAAACCCAATCTGATTCAACAGGCTGTAAGCCAATACCTTTCTAATATCATTTTCAAGCACGGCATAAAATATGGGAACAAATACCATAAAGGCCCCGATCCAGATCAGCAGATCAGCCCCGGGGAAAGTCCTGATTAAAAGATATACGGCTGATTTTGTTGTAAAAGCACTTAAAAAAACCGTACTTGTCGGGGTTCCATGGGGGTATGCATCGGGCAGCCATGCATGAAGCGGAATGGCAGCTGCATTCAGGGCAATACCAATAAAAATAAGGTATGACTCAATCCCGTTAAGCCCGATATAATCAAAAGCAGTTGTTCCTGTTTTCTGGATGGTAAGAACAATGCCTGCCAAAAGGAAAAGACCGCCGATTAAATGAACTAGAATATACCGGAAGCCTGCTTCCCGCGATGCGCGGGTTCTGGAAGCTATGATCAAAAATGTGGAACTGACTGCCATGACTTCCCAGAAAAAATAAAGGGATAAAAAGTCTCCTGCCAGAACAACACCTAAGGTTGAACCGGCATAAACGATAGCGGCAACATGCTGAAGATCATCTTTTACTTTTAAGGCAAACAGAATACCAAGAAACGCCATGATGGTAAAAATAATCCCGAAAACCATTGAAAGCTTGTCAATTCTTCCCATGATCAGGTTGTAACCCCAGAATTCATATGTCCAGATGTTTCCCATGGGGATATTCACCAGGACATAAAAGGCTGCCACAGGGATTAACAGCATATATACCGACTTGGTCTTTCCCTTTAAAAAAGGAATCAGGATTGCAGCTAAAATAAATATTATTGCAGGAGGAACCAGGTTACTTGTCATAGTAATTCTCTTTTTTCATCACAATTAATCTTAGAATTTTGGCCAGAAAAATAAGCAGAACACATGAAAAAAAGCCATAAACAGCAGAAAACCCTTTAACATGTTCAAAAGAGAACGCCGGGTGTGGGTGGATAAAAAATTCTGATATCAATAAAATGACCAGAGAGCAATAAAAAGTAATCAATAATTTTTTTACGTTTTTTGGATTATCAAAGATGGTAAGTTCTTTTTTCATTATTGCATCCTTGTGTAAAATTAAACTTTGTAACCAGTTCAGACCGGCCAGGTCAAAACCGGTTAGTGGCCAACCCCGCCGCCGGTTGAAAAGGCAAATATTAAATAAATCACAGCAACCAGTACTGCCAGATAAAAAGCTGTTTTATATCCCGGCACAGGTTCATGCCCAAGCATTTCCCAATCTTCTTTTTTATTTTCATCATTGCTGATCATGCTTCCAAACCTTTAAAAATTTTTTGAATCAAATACCCAAACCGACCTTTATCAAATTGACAAAAACCGTTGGATAAAAGAATAAAACAATTGAAATAATGGCTGTTATCATCAAAGGAATGACAAGACAAAGATTTGCTTCGGCAATTTTTACCGGAGCATTGCCATCCTCTTCTTCACTTTTTCCGAAAAACCCTTTATATACAATGGGTAAAAAATAGAATGCATTAAGGAATGATGATACCAGCAGAACAAGCATGAAAATGGTCTGCTGGGCTTCAAGGGTTCCTAAAATCAAATTCCATTTACTGTAAAATCCTCCGCTCGGCGGAAGCCCGATCACCCCCATGGCGCCAATAAAAAAAGCTGCAAACGTAAAGGGCATTTTTTTACCAAGCCCGCTCATCTGGCTGATATATTTCTTGCCGGTCGCCACATAAATTGCTCCTGCGCAGAAAAATAGAGTAATCTTTCCAAAAGCATGCATGACAATGTGTATGACTCCGCCTAAAAGTCCCTGGGGAGACAGGAGTGCCACACCAAAAATGATATAGGACAACTGGCTGATAGTAGAATAGGCAAGCCTGCGTTTTAATTCATCCTGGGAAAGAGCTATACAGGACCCCACAAGTATGGTGATCGAGGCAATGGTCATGACTACCACGCCTAAATTAAAGTGCGCCAGAAGATCAACACCAAAAATACCGGTCATCACTCTTACAATGGAAAAGACTCCCACTTTTACAACTGCCACTGCATGCAATAAAGCGCTGACCGGAGTCGGTGCAACCATTGCAGCCGGAAGCCACGAGTGAAAAGGCATGATACCCGCCTTGGCAAACCCGAAAACAAACATTAAGAGCAACACAGTTGCTGCAGGTTTGGACAATTGGTCAGCAAAAATACCGGCAGTGGAGAATTCCAGGGTTCCTGTTACATGATAGCAATAGATCATGGCCGGCAGTACAAGAGCAATTGATGTGCCTAAAATAAAAGTTAAATATCTTCGACCGGAAATTCTTGATTTTTCATCCTGGTGATGGGCAACCAGAGGATATGTAGCCAGAGATAAAATCTCATAAAAAAGGTAAAGCGTCAGCAGATTGGCGGAAAAGGCCGCACCGATTGTTGCTGAAATAGCCAGGGCAAAAAAGGAGACAAACCGGGTCTGACCATGTTCATTTAAGCCTCTCATATATCCGATGGAATAAATGGATGTCACAATATAAAGGCTTGCAGCCACAATGGCAAACAGCATCCCAAGTCCATCCACCCGGAATGCAATGGAAGCTCCCGGAGCAATTTCAAACAGGGTCAGGGCGATCTGTTTTCCGTCAAGAATAACCGGAAGCATGGAAAGAACAAGAACAAGCTTGATGATTCCTGCAACAAAGATCCATGATTCCCTTACATTGGGTTTGCTCGAAGAAGAGACCAGCACGGGAATGACAAAAAGAGAAACTAAGACTGCTAAAAGAGGTTTAATTGAAATAATGGTTTCCATTTATTTGGTTTACCTTTTTACTATAATCATATTCATTTTCACTTTAAAAAAGGAAGGATGATCGTATTTACAATAGTTCCTGAATATAGCCCCGCAACAATCAGGGAAAGACTGACAAGCCCGGACACAATCAGCATTGATACCGGTGCTTCCTCAATTACCGCATGGGAATGTGAATCCATATGCCCATGTTCTTCAGGCATGGGTTCAAAAAAGCAGATTTCAAAAACTTTAAAGAATAAAACGGCACAGATCAAACTGGATATGATAAGTGCAGCTGCAAAATGATAGGCTCCCGCCTCAAATGCCCCCAGGATCAGATACCATTTGCTGAAAAACCCGCAGGTCGGCGGCACACCAATGATACTTAAGGCAGCCAGAACAAATCCTGCCATGGTCCATGGCATTTTACCGAACAGCCCCTTCAGATCTACTAAATCAACGGTTTTAAGTTTATAGACCATATTGCCCACGACAAGAAAAAGGGCAAAAGTCATTAAAGCGTCATTTAAAATATGTAAAATTGCACCAGTCATGCCCAGCTGATTACCCATCCATGCGCCCCCTACCATGTACCCGATTTCACAGACAATGATATAGGTGAGCATTTTCTTCAAATTTTTCTGGGAAAGCGCCATGACAGCACCTGCAAGGATAGCTATTGTAGCCAGCCAGACAACAGCATCTGCAAGGCTGAGACTCTCAAAAATATAATCAAATCCAAATACCGTGATCATCAATCGTATCATTACATAGACCATGACTTTGGTCATTAAGGGGGCAACAACCCTTGCAAATGCTATGGGTGAATATGAATAGGCATTGGGCAGCCACACATGCATGGGGAAAAGGGCCATTTTAATCCAGATACCGATCATGCATAAAATAAATGCCACCAATACAGTGGATGATCCATGAATACCGGACAGGATATTTGCCACATCAACCATGTTCAGGGAACCGGTTTTAAGGTAAAGATACCCCACGCCTAAGAGATAAAAACTGGCACCGATGACACCGATGAAAACATAATTCAGACTGGCCAGAGGACCTCTGTCCCTGTCTCCTAAAGCTACCATGGCATAACTGGTCAATGAGGTGATTTCAATAAGTACATAGAGGTTAAACAGATCGCCTGTCGCGGTAACTCCTAAGAGCCCTGTTACAAACAAAAGATAAATAGTGTAAAATGATCCGGCCCTGTCATTTACTTCCTGATCAACACTTTTGCAGCTTGCCAAAAGATTTAAAAAGGCAATACCAGATACAAGCAGAAGTACCATGGCATTTAACAGATCAATCCTGTATTCAATGCCCATGGGCGGGGCCCAGCCGGCCATCCTGTACTGGATCGTGCCCGAATCTATTACCTGCATCAACACTTTGAATGCAGAAAAGGCTGAAACAGCAAGACCAATCAAAGCAATTGGGTATGACAATCGTTCTTTAATCCAGACTGCAAGCCCGGCAAAAAGGGCAGCTAAAAGCGGTGCAATAACAATCAATGCGGGATAATTATTCATAGTTTATTTTTCCGGCCCTATATCAACCAGGCGCATTCTGATTTCATCTTCTTCCAGGGTCTGATACCGCTGGTATACTCTGACAGCTAATGCCATGGCAACGCCAAAGGTTGCAACAGATACGACAATGGCAGTCAGCATTAAAACGTGGGGCAGAGGATTTATATAATCAGCCGCATGGATGACTGCTGCATGGGCATCATGTCCGCCATGGGCATTTTGAATGATTGGTATGGTGGCATCCTTTTTGTATCCAATGGAGACATAAAAAAGGATAATTGCTGTTTGGAAAATATTCATACCCACCAGTTTTTTTATCAAATTATTTTTTGCAATCATGGCATAAAGGCCGATCATCATTAAGATCACATAAAGCCAGTAGTTGTATTTTGCCACAATCAGGGTTAACAAATCAGTCATAGCGTAATCTTACAGTCCTTCATCGTGTCTGCCTTCGGAGACGATATTAATATAAATGACGGCCATTGCTGCAGTTACAGCAATTCCCACACCGATTTCAACTCCCAGCATACCCAGGGCTCTTATATGATGGGGATCTCCCGGTACCAGGGGGACAAGTTTTACATAATCTAAAAAATTACCTCCCATGGGCATGCAGATGGCTCCGATCCCGACGTATATTAAAACCCCCAGGGCGGCAAAAATTCCAAGGACTTTTTCCTTAACCCTGCTTAAAAGAGTTTTCAGGTCATACGAAATAGCTAAAAGAATCAGGCTGGAACCAAAGATAACCCCTCCCTGAAATCCTCCACCAGGGGAAAAATCTCCATGGGCCACGACATAAAGAGCATAAATCTGGATAAAAGGAATTAAAATCCTGCAGATGGTTTTAATAATCAGATCCGACGGGACCCAGTCCTTATCCATATGTTCAAATTCTTTTCCTGTCTTTAGAACCTTTTTGCTATCCTTCACATGAAGGATGACCCCTGTGGCCGTGTGCCGGTAAAAACGTTCTTTTTTCCGGCTGAAATCCCTTAATAAAAGGAAGCATGCCAGACCTGCACAAAAAACAACAGCAGTTTCAAACATGGTGTCAAATCCACGATAATCAGCAAGAACTGCCGTTACAAGATTGGGAACCTGGGTTTCCTCAAGTGCTTTTTCAATATAATGATTGGAAAGATGAATTGAGGCCGGGGAAGCAGGGTCTCCCCAGTCAGGAAATTCCCCTGTACCATACAGCAGCAATGCACCTGTCAGGCAAACAATAACAAATCCTATAAATTTCAATCTTTTGTCCTCCTGCTAGTTCTGAAAACAGCTGCAACAAAGAAAACAGTACTGACTCCGGCTCCAACCGAGGCTTCGGTAAAGGCAACATCAACTGCCCCCATAACAGCCCAGAGCAGACACATCATAAATGAATAGGCACCAAATAAAATAGCTGTTGCAAGCAGATCTTTGACGGATATGGCAGCAACAGCACAAAAAATAACAAAGGTTAACACGATCAAATCAATTGGCCAGTGCATGATTAACCCCTTCGTTTCTTTTTGGTCCAGTGCCTTAATCCTGCACGCATTCCTGCATCAACAATGGAATGGGTGGCCGTGGGACTGGAGAGAAACACAAAAAATACAATTAAAAACATTTTTGCTGAAAGCAGCAGGGCTTCAAATGAAAAATGTTGAAGGTTGTATAAGGAAAGCCCGGTTACCATGGCAAAAATTCCCAGAGTATCCAGTTTGCCTGCCGGGTGAAGCCTGGTGTAAAAATCCGGCATCCTGATGATACCGACAGCACCGCCCAGAAAGAAAAACAGGCCGATAACCAAAAACAAGATAACTATTATATCCATGATGACTCCAACTTGATGATTAATCCATAAAGGATTCTTCGTACAGCCCTTTTCTTTTGTGAAAATAACGTGATGCTGCAAGAACAGCGACAAAATTCAAAAATGCATAGGCCAGTGCAATATCAACAAACATGTCAACACGTTCATAAAGAAAACCGATGAGAAGTAAAAGAATGACGGTTTTACTTCCAATGGCATTGACACCAATAAGCCGGTCTAAAACAGTAGGGCCGAACAAGGCTCTGTACATTGAAAAAAGCATAAGGAAGAGCAATCCCAATGCAATACTTAGAAAAAAAGTACTCATATCTTTTCTCCAAAAACTTTAGCAACTTTTTTTAACATTGTGCCCGGCAGGGCATCGGCTGATTCCCTGTCAATGGCATGCACCCTGAATACACCGTCACTGTCTGCAGTTACTGTAATGGTTCCAGGTGTCAGTGTGATGGAGTTTGCCAGAGTCGTTATGGCAATATCGGATTTTAAATTGGTTTTAAAGGTAATAATGTGAGGATCAATTAGATCTTTCATCTGTGGATGAAAGGCCAGATAAAGCAGGTGAAAATTGGCTTTAATGATTTCCCAGATCAACCAGGGCACATAACTGATAAATCTAAAAAATACTTTGCCATATCCCGGTTCCATGGCAGGGAATAACAGATCATAAAAATAATATGCCACAAAAAAACTTGAAATCCCCCCCAGCCATAACAACAGAGGATCAAATTTTCCCGACAGCACGATCCAGGACAAAAACATAAAAACAAATGTAATCAGAAAAGAAAAAAAAGATTTAAAAAATGCGGCTCTTGTATCGCCGACTTTTTTGGCAACATTATTATTGGAATCAGTCAATGAACTGCCCCCCAGATATATACAAACTAAAAAAAATTATTTTTCAACACCATACAACTTGCGGAATTTCCCGTAAAGTTTGGATAGGGGACCTTCTTTTCCGGTCCCGGTTTGAGAGGTGTCAGACCCAGAAGATGATTGTTCCTTTTGAACTCTGTGATCATAAGCCGCGTTTATAGTTTCAATAAGTGTATCCATATCCACAGGCTTTGATAAAAACTTAAATGCATTATATTTACCGCTTTCCAGCGCGTTTTCAACACTTGCATGCCCGGTAAGAACAATACAGGGCAGCATCGGTTGCAGATCCTTCAACCTTTTCTGGACTTCAATTCCATCAATTCCCGGCATTTGCAAATCCACAACAGCCACATCAAAATCTTCTTTTGAAGCTGCTTTTACTCCTTCTTCGCCTGAAAAAGCTGTTTGTACTGTAAACCCGTCAAGAATAAGTCGTTTGGCAAGGTATTTTAAAAATGTCTGTTCATCATCTATAAATAGAAGCTTCATAATATATTCCTACAATGACAATAACTCTATAACATATTTGGGGACAGATTCGAAATCTGTCCCCTTTTAGTTCCCGTTGTCTATAGCAAAAGTATGGTTTTGAGTCAACA